>CBJMQH010000742.1:0-2056 GCA_966431825.1 uncultured Trinickia sp. | reverse complement strand
GAAGATCCGCGTGTACTGCGTAATCTTGCGCTGTCCTGCCTGCCCTTCCTTCTTCAGCGCTTCCAGCTGCGGCGATACGATCGCAAGCAACTGCATGATGATCGAGGAGGAGATGTACGGCATGATCCCCAGCGCGAAAATCGTGAATCGCGAAAGCGCGCCACCCGAGAACATGTTGAACATGCCCAGGATGCCGCCGGATTGGCTCTGGAACAGCTTCGCCAACTGATCCGGGTCAATGCCCGGCACCGGAATGTGCGCACCGATGCGATAGACGACCAACGCCAGCAGCAGGAACACTGCACGCCGGCGCAGGTCGCCGAACTTCGCCGCGCTTCGACCGGATTTTGCAAGACTCGGGCTGTTAGCCAAGTACGTTCTCCGATGCTAGTGCCATGGACGGCAGTCGGCGGGCCACACGCGAGCGCGCATGGTGTCGACGAGCCGCGCAGTTCAAGGCCATCGCAGTTCTAAGCTATTACTCGGCGAACGAACCGCCAGCCTTCTCGATCGCTGCGCGCGCGGCCTTCGTTGCGCCCAGACCCTTGATGACGACCTTGCGCGTGATTTCGCCGGTGGCGATGATCTTCGCGCTCTTCGTCAGCTCGCCGAGCAGGCCGGCTTGCTTCAGTGCGAGCAGATCGATTTCGTCGACCGGCAGCGCTTGCAGATCGCCAAGGCGCACTTCACCAACGAATTCCTTCGTCAGCGACGTGAAGCCACGCTTCGGCAGGCGGCGTTGCAGCGGCATTTGACCGCCTTCGAAGCCGACCTTGTGGAAGCCGCCCGAACGCGATTTCTGACCCTTGTGACCACGGCCAGCGGTCTTGCCGAGGCCAGAGCCGATGCCGCGACCGACGCGACGCTTTGCGTGCTTCGCGCCTTCTGCCGGCTTCAGGTTGTTCAATTCCATATTCAACTCCTCGAGTCCCTGAGCGCTTAGTCCACGACCTTAACAAGGTACGAGACCTTGTTGATCATGCCGCGCACGGCGGGCGTGTCTTGAAGAACGCTAACCGAGTTGAGTCGGCGCAGGCCCAGGCCACGCACCGTAGCACGGTGCGATTCACGGGTCCCAATCAGGCTCTTGACGAGCTGAACCTTGACAGTTTTATCAGACATGGTGACCACCCAGGCTTAGCCCAAAATTTCTTCGACCGACTTGCCGCGCTTCGCAGCGATATCAGCAGGGGTCGATTGCTTGCGCAGACCGTCGAGCGTCGCACGAACGAGGTTGTACGGGTTCGTCGAACCGTGGCTCTTCGCCACCACGTTCTGCACACCCATCACGTCGAACACTGCGCGCATCGGGCCGCCGGCGATCACGCCGGTACCGCCCTTCGCCGGAGCGAGGAGGACCGTCGATGCGCCGTGCTTGCCGTGCACTTCGTGTTGCAACGTGCCGTTCTTCAGCGGCACCTTGAACATGTTGCGACGCGCTTGTTCCATTGCCTTTTGCACGGCAACGGGCACTTCCTTCGCCTTGCCCTTGCCCATGCCGATCCGGCCGTCGCCGTCGCCGACCACGGTCAGTGCGGCGAAGCCGAGAATCCGGCCACCCTTCACAACCTTGGTCACGCGGTTGACCGCGATCATCTTTTCACGAAGGCCGTCGTCGCGTTCGTCAGCCTGAACTTTCGCTTGCATCTTTGCCATGACGAATTCCTTCCTTAGAACTTGAGCCCGGCTTCGCGCGCGGCATCAGCCAGCGCTTTCACGCGGCCGTGGTAGCGGAAACCCGAGCGGTCGAAGGCGACGGATTCGACGCCGGCAGCCTTTGCCTTTTCAGCGATACGCTTGCCAATCAGCGTGGCGGCGGCGATGTTGCCACCCTTGCCCGACGTGTCGGCGAGCTGCGCACGCACTTCGGCTTCGAGCGTCGACGCGCTGGCGAGCACCTTGGTGCCGCAGGGCGAGAACACTTGCGCATAGATGTGCGTGTTCGTGCGATGCACGGCAAGGCGCGCAACCTGCAGTTCGGCGATCTTGATACGCGTCTGACGAGCGCGGCGCAGGCGAGATTGAGTCTTATCCATGATTGCGCACCCTTACTTCT
>CBJMQH010000741.1:0-2058 GCA_966431825.1 uncultured Trinickia sp. | reverse complement strand
GCCCAGGCGATTCCCACGATAACGACGAGTGTTGCGAGCGCCCGCGCGCGGCGCCCGCCTTAATCGGGGACACCTTGAAGACCCGGTTACACACCGGCAAGTTCCGCACGTTGCGTCGGCCCGCCCCACACTGTGCGGCGGGCAAAGGACGCGCCCTCGGCGACAACGTCGATCGACGAAGGCCGTCAAGCCCCCGGCTTGCAGCACGTCGGCACGTGCCAGGACCAGATCCCATCGACCTTGACGAGCTTCGCAGGCGCCGGCGAGCCGTTCAAGCACTCGGCCTGCGCGACGAGTTCACCCGTCGTGCTCCAACCTGGTGACGAGAGCGAATGGACGCTTTTCGGGTCGACCTGCGGCCCCGCCGGGAAGAAACTTGCCCCTTCCCATGCGCGCCGACCGTCCGCGCTGTAGACGGTCCACACTTGCCCATCCATGCCGTCCTCCTGCCGATCGGCAAAGTAGGCGCGACGATCAGGCGAAAACAGCACGCTCTGGCCGCCCGGCAAGATCTTGCCGGTGCTTTCGTCGACGAGTTCGCCCGTGAAGACGTCGCCGTTTTCCCAACGGATCAGGGTGTAGCCGTCGTGGCTCGTGCAAAAGCGGTAGGCGATGTTCGACAGCGGCTCGCCCGGTACGTCCCGGAACGTCAGCGTCTTGCCCGCCACGCGCACCACAAGGACGTGAGCAGAAGGCCTCGACGCCATCCCTTTCGTCTTCGCCATCAGCGACGCCTCGGCAGCGCGGCCTCGCGCCGGATCGTCGAGGTTGTCGTCGCAGGTGTAGGACTGCGGCGAAGGCGGCTGTGCGTACGCGTGAGCGAGCGGCAGCGGCAACAGACAAACGAGAAGCGAAATGCGGGCGATGCAGGTTTTCATCGGTCGGGATGTCGGGGAAGAATCGTTTCGAATGCCGCGCTATTAGAGCACTTTTTTAAAGCGTCGCCACGCACCGAGCCCCCCGTCATTTTTCCCAGTGGCGGCCACGCGTTGTGTCCGCATCAGCTCTCTGAAAGGCGCGTCGATTATCGTTCATCAAACTTGGCGAACCTGGAACGAGGAACGATATCTGCGGGTTTCAATCGTACGTTGAATGGGTAATGCGGCGCATTGCTGCTCGATCGCAATCTGTCGCTTTGCCTGCCTGAGCTTTCATTTCCATGCATGGATGGATCGGTTCGTGCCGACCATGCGTTTTCGAGGACTACATGGAATTACGTCTTGGGCGTTCGATCGAAATCGATTTCTTTCGTGGCGTCGTCCTAATCGTCATCGTGCTCGATCACATTCCCGGCAGCGCGCTGTCGCACGTGATGCTGCATGCCTATGCGCTTTGCGATTCGGCAGAAGTGTTCGTCTTTCTGGGCGGATATGCATCCGCAGCCGCGTATGCTGCGGTCCTGGCACGCCGTGGCGCTGTCGCCGCGAAGGAGCGGTTCTTCAAGCGCAGCTGGGAGATTTATCGGGCCTATCTGCTCACTGCGCTGCTGACGCTGCTGTCCGGCGCGACGCTCGCGCTTTTGCACCTGAACCCTTCGGCCGTCGATTTGAGCAGTTGGGGGACGTTCTCGGTGCATCCGATGCGGGAAACGTTCCGCATCGTGTTGCTCACGCACCAGCCGTACTTGTCCAGTGTGCTGCCGATGTATGTCATATTTGCGCTGTGCGTGCCCTTTGCCGTGCCGTTGGCCCGGCGCGCGCCGCTCCTTGCCCTGGCTTGCAGCATAGCGATCTGGGCTTTCGCGCCGCAGCTGGCTGCGTTGCTGAGCACGGGCAACGTCGATAAATGGCCCTTCAACCCGTTCGCGTGGCAACTGATGTTCGTGTTCGGCATACTGGGCCGACTATATGCGGTGCGCCCCGAGTTCGCGGCCTCGGGTCAGGCGCGCTGGCTGGTTTGGCTGGCGTTCGTGGCGCTGGCCGCGTTTGCCGCCGTGAAGCTCGTCTTGCTCGCTCAACCTTTGCCTGGAGCAATGAAGCAGCATCTCGCATTCGTTCGGATCGCCAACTTCCTCGCCCTTGCCGTGGTGGCTGCCTATTTCGTTCACCGGGGCTCGAT
>CBJMQH010000740.1:0-2077 GCA_966431825.1 uncultured Trinickia sp. | reverse complement strand
GCCGACCGCCCCCTTCGGCGAAACGGCCGAGGGATTGAAACCCGACTCCACGCTTACGATCGCCATCAACAGCCCGGGGTCTTCGCCGAACTCGCTGGCCACCTTGCGGATCATCGGCGCGACGCTCTGCAGCAACGCCGAGCGCCGCACGCTCAACTTCGCAAAGCCAAGCGGCGAGGTGAGCGCGGCCGGCAACGCATCCATGTGTCCTTGCGCGAGCACGTCGTCGGGCGAGGTCGGGAAGACGATCGCGATCGGATGCGAAAAGCGATCGAGCGCCTGCGTCAAACTCGAACCCGCCCCCCGGCGCGCCGGAGCCGGCTGTTCGGGCGGGGCGCCCTCGTCATCGAGCGGCACGCAATGGATGTCGATGAGCGAGCCTTCCACGAGCTGATGCATGCGGTATTCGTGGCCGCTGTCGTCATGGCACGCGTAGAGCGCCGCGCGCGCCTGCCCCGGCAGCGCGATGGCCACGCAGGCGAGCGTCACGGCGCCCGCCCGCCGCATCCCGCCGCGGCGCAGTGCGCCGCCCAGCCCCTTGTCTCTCACCTGTGCGCGCATCCCGGCTCACCCTCAGTTGATCGGCACGACGGTCCGGCGATCGCCCTTCGTGACGACCACGCCGTCGGACGTGACGGCGGCCAACTGGAACCCGCCCGGCAGCGTCGAGCCGACATAGAAGCGCTGGCCCGCCTCCGTTTCGATGTAGGCGTCGTCCCCCGCGCTCGCCGAACGAATGCGCAGATCGACGGCCGGCGCCGCGCGCGGCCCCGTCGGCGCCGGCTTCGGTTCGAGCATCGTCACGTCGTCGCCGCTCGCCACCACGCGGTAGTGGCTCTGCGAGAGCCCCGTATCGAATTGCTGCACGGTCGCGCGAACCGAGATCCGCAGGGTCGCGTTGTAGCGCTGCCGCTGCAACGCCGATTTCAACCGGTCGACGTCCGTCTGCGACGGCAGATACCCGGACACCACAGGCTCGCCGCGCTCGCCCTTCTCGACTTCGAGATTGAGGTAACCGAGCGTTTGCACCATCGCCGCGATCTGCCGCTCCTCGCGGTCGTCCGCACCCAACGTGTTCGCTACCGCGATCGCACCGCCCGCGGCGAACAGAAGCGCCGCACTGACGGCGACCCCGCCCAGGAAGCTGCCGCGTCGGCGCGTCGAGCGCTGACGGGCCGGCGTAACGAGCGAGCGCGGCGCCAACGGATGTGCGTCATCAGCCGCGGATGCTTGGGTGTCCTCACTGATGTCGGCGGCCGCCAGCGTGGGTTCGGTCGCAGTGTCGACCGCGCCCGCCTGCGCTGTTTCGGCTGCCACCTGCGTCGCGGCAGCCGGCGCACGAACAATGCCGAGCACACGGATCTCGGCGGAACCGAGGGCGACGCCCTCGTCGTCGGTGAGCGGCACGCCGTCGTGCGCCGCAGCGGGATCCGACGAGGCGGGCGCTGCGTCGAGATGCTTAAGCAGCACCTGAGCGTCTTCGGTGACCGTCAACCGCGCATGCTGCGGCAGCACGCCCTTATCGAGCAGCACGACATCGCACGAGAACTCGTCGCTGCCTATCAGATACGTACTTGCTTGCAGCGCGAGTTCGGCGCCGGCATGCAATCCTTTTGTGACCTTCAGGGTGAGCATGAGGTTTTCTCCGTGAGGTTCAGCCGTCGATGAGGCGGGGCGTGATCAGGAACAGCCGCTCCAGCCGCACGCGGTTATCGTTTTTCTGACGGAACAGTCCGCCGACTATCGGAAGTTTCGAAACGAACGGAATGCCCGAGTTGACCGAAGCGTCCTGCTCGAACACGAGGCCACCGATCAGGAGGCTGCTGCCTTCGTCGATCATGGCTTCCGTATCGATGTTGCGGTTGTCGACAACAGGAATCTGATCGACCGACGCCTGCGACAGCTCGCCGTCTTCCACATGGATGCTCAGCTTCACCTTGCGCCGCCCGTCCTTGTCGAGGATCGTGAGCGGCGTCACGCGCAACGTCGTGCCGGCCGTCACGCTATAGAGGTCGCTGCTGAAGCTGCCGGCCACGCGCACATAGAAGGTCTGGTTATCCGACAGCGTGGCCTGCAC
>CBJMQH010000739.1:0-2080 GCA_966431825.1 uncultured Trinickia sp. | reverse complement strand
CGCGTTACGGACTGCGCGTCGTGTTGGCCGCCACGCTGTCGACCCTGATGAGCGCGACAATCGCCGGCGTGTTCCTGAGCTTCCATTGAAAGGCATTCAAATGGCTAAAGACCGATTGCTCGATGAAGCAAGAGCGGCGCGCGAACGCGCCTATGCGCCTTATTCGAAATTCAAGGTCGGCGCTGCGTTGTTGACGAAGGACGGCCGTGTGTTCGCCGGCTGCAACGTCGAGAACGCGTCGTATGGGCTCTGCAATTGCGCCGAACGCACGGCGTTCTTCAGCGCCATCGCGGCGGGCTGCCGGCGCGACGAGTTCGCGGCACTCGCGGTAGTCGGCGATACGGATGGCCCGATCGCGCCTTGCGGCGCGTGCAGACAGGTCATCATCGAACTCGGCGGGCCCGACTTGACGGTCTGGCTCGGCAATTTGCGCGGCGACACACGCGAGACGACCGCCCGCCAACAACTGCCCGACGCTTTCTACCTATGACCAGGCACAAAATCATCTATGACACGGACCCGGGCGTCGACGACGCGATGGCGCTCGTCTTTCAAACGCTTCATCCCGACATCGAATTGCTGGGCGTAACGAGCGTATTCGGCAATGCGACCGTCGATACGACGACGCGCAACGCCTGCTACCTCGCGCAGCGCTTCGCGCCCGGCGTGCCGGTCGCTCGCGGCGCGGCTGCCCCGCTCGAACGTGCCGCTCCCGCGCCGCTCGGCTGGATCCACGGCGACGACGGTATCGGCAATACCGGTCTCTTGCCGGCCGATACCGGCTCGCTCGATTCCCGCCCGGCGCATCGCTTCATGATCGACACCGTGCGGGCGCATCCCGGCGAAGTCACGCTCGTGGCCGTCGCGCCGCTCACGAATCTGGCGCTTGCGCTGGCCGAGGACCCGGGCATCGCCGGGCTCGTCAAACAGGTGGTCATCATGGGCGGGGCATTCGGTACGGACGGGGTGCACGGCAACGTCACGCCGGCGGCCGAGGCCAATATCCTCGGCGATCCGCATGCCGCCGACATCGTATTGGGTGCCCCCTGGCGGGTCACGATGGTCGGTCTCGACGTCACGCAAAAAACCATCATGACGACGGCGTACCTGGCAGGAATACGCGATCGAGCGGGGGATGCGGGCCGATTCGTATGGGACGTGTCGCGCCACTATGCTCATTTTCATCGGATCAGTGCAGACCTCGAAGGCATCTATGTGCACGACTCGTCGGCCGTGGCCTACGTGCTGGCCCCCGAGCTTTATACGACCCGGACGGGCCCCGTGCGCGTCGTGACCGACGGCCTCGCCGTCGGCCAGACCCTGCAGAAACCGAGCGACATGCGTGTCAGCGCGCCTGAATGGGATAGCCGGCCGCCTGTGACGGTCTGCGTTGGCGTCGATGCCGATGCCATGCTTCAGCTCTATGCGCGCACGCTCTGCGGCGAGCAAGGCGCAGTGCGGAGATAGATGCCGCTTCGCACACGACTCGCCTCCCGAAAACGCTCACCTTTGTCGCGTGGCGCACTGCGTCGCATCGGGCGCCGCGCGCCGCGCCGGGGGCGAAGAGCCCGCCCTTTCGCGGCGTGCTCCCGAAAACCCTCACCTGCCGGTTCCGCCTGCCATCCGACGCGGGCGATCCGTTGCAATCCGCTGCCCCCCATTTTTATCAGCTATCGCGGCAGTCAGTTGTTCGCGGTGCGCAGCCATCAATAGAGTGGCGTCCTGAGCGCGGCCCTCTCGCCGCCGACAACCGGGATATTCTCGGAGGACGCAACGATGAACGGCATGGTCTGCAGGATTCCTATCGTTCTGATCGCGCTGTGCGGTTTGCCGTTCGCGCAATCGACCTTGGCTGAGCCGGCGCCGGCACATGCGCAGGCCGGCGTCGACATCGGCGTCGTGAACGATCGGGCGGGGGCTGCGCCGATGCCGCGCCAGCCATCCGCGTTCCCGCGCACGCCCGAGCAGTGGCGTTACGACCTTGCGCCGTCGACCGTCGTCAGGCCCGAGCTGCTTGCGCCTGCCGAGCGCGCACGGGCCGAAAAGCAGCGCGAAAAAGCAGCGAGCGATTGTCCGGCCA
>CBJMQH010000738.1:0-2087 GCA_966431825.1 uncultured Trinickia sp. | reverse complement strand
TCAACTAGTCACCACGGGCCGCTTCGTCGAGCTTGCGCAGGAACGCCATCTTCTCGGCGATCTTGATCTCGAGCCCGCGTGGCACCGGCTGGTACCAGTGCGGCTCGGGCATACCGTCCGGCAAGTAGGTTTCTCCAGCCGCATAAGCATGCGGCTCGTCGTGCGCGTAACGATATTCGTGTCCGTAGCCGAGCTCTTTCATGAGCTTCGTCGGGGCGTTGCGCAAGTGGACCGGCACCTCGCGCGACTTGTCCTGCCGCACGAACGCCATTGCCTGATTGAACGCGTTGTAGCCGGCGTTGCTCTTGGCCGCCATCGCCAGATAAAGCACGGCCTGCCCCAGTGCAAGCTCACCCTCGGGCGAACCGAGCCGCTCGAACGTAGCCGCCGCATCGTTGGCAATCTGCATCGCGCGCGGGTCCGCGAGCCCGATATCCTCCCACGCCATGCGCACGATCCGCCGAGACAAATAGCGCGCATCGGCACCGCCGTCGAGCATTCGGCACAGCCAATAAAGCGCCGCGTCGGGGTTCGAGCCGCGCACCGATTTGTGCAAGGCCGAAATCTGATCGTAGAAGTTGTCGCCGCCTTTGTCGAAGCGGCGTGCATTGAGCGTCAGCGCATTGCCGATGAACTCGGCGTCGATCGTGCTCGTGCCGGCCGCGCGGGCAGCCGTGCTCGTTTGCTCGAGCAGGTTGAGCATGCGCCGCGCATCGCCGTCGGCATAGCCGACGAGCGTATCGATTGCGGCATCATCGAAGGTGAGATGCGACAGCACGCGCTCACGCGCCTTCGCCACGAGCGCCTTCAGCTCGGCCTCGCTCAACGACTTCAGTACATAAACCTGTTCCCGCGAGAGCAATGCCGAATTGACTTCGAACGACGGGTTCTCGGTCGTGGCGCCGATGAACGTCACGAGGCCCGATTCGGCGTAAGGCAACAAAGCATCCTGCTGCGACTTGTTGAACCGATGGATTTCGTCGACGAACAGGATCGTATGCTTGCCCATCGCGAGATTCTGCTCGGCCTGCTCCATCGCGGCGCGAATGTCCTTCACACCCGAAAACACAGCCGAGAGCGCAATGAACTCGCACTTGAACGCCGTCGCAGTCAGCCGGGCGAGCGTCGTCTTGCCGACGCCGGGCGGGCCCCACAGGATCATCGAATGCGGCTTGCCCGACTCGAACGCGAGACGCAGCGGCTTGCCGGGGCCCAGCAGATGCGTCTGGCCGATCACGTCGTCGAGCGTCTTCGGTCGCAATGCCTCGGCGAGCGGCGCCGCCGGCTCGACCGCGAATAAGTCAGACATGGTCAATTCCCTCGATACTCGCGGCGCGCAGGCAACGCTCAACCGTTGACGACATCGGCACCCTTGGGCACCGTGAATTTGAACGCATTGGCTTTCAACGGCGGATTCTTTTGGATGTTCGAAAACTTGAGCAGCGTCACGTTGCCGAACACATCGTGCAGCTCCATCGCTTCGAGGTTCCCGTCGCGAAACCCGATGCCCACGCGCTGGAACTGCGTGTCGCGTGCCTTCGGCGTCAGTTCGAGCCAGTCGATACCGTCCTTCACGCCGGCATCGCGCAGCGTGAAATTCTTCTCGAGATCGTTGCTGCCGAACAAAATTGCAGCGGGGCTCGCACCGAGCGCACCGCCAAGCTTGCGCACCGTGACCTGATTCAAGTCCTTGTCGTAGACATAGAGGCTTTCACCGTCGGCCTGCAGCAACTGTTGATACGGCTTCTCATACGACCAGATGAACTTGCCGGGCCGCGCGAACACGAACGTGCCCGTCGAAGGCGCCGAAATCGTCGCCACACCCACACCGCTCGCGCCACTTGCGGCTTGCGCCTTCGAAGGCGCCTTCACTTCGCGCTGTTCGAAATCGCCGCGTGCCGAATGCACCTGCGACACGAAGGCCTTCAACTGTTCCGTACCGCTCGCAAGCGCTGCGCTCGCCGACGCACCGAACAGCGCAGCGCCCAATGCGGCCGCGCCGATCACGCGTGCGATCGTCCCTGCGCCCGGCCGCCTGGCCCGCGCGCGCGGCGTCATCGATTGCAAAAGCCCGCCCGTTCGCGAAA
>CBJMQH010000737.1:0-2126 GCA_966431825.1 uncultured Trinickia sp. | reverse complement strand
ACGCTGGTGGAGGCTACGCTGATTCAATCATGTATCGAGACCCGTCTGGCGGGAGTCGCGACTGCCGCACTCGAACAGGAAGCGCTGTGACAGCCGACATTGGCTCACGTTGCGGGACCGGAGTCCGAAAGGCGGACATCGCCGGCATATGCCGCCGGCAACCTGCATTCGGTCTATCGCTATCCGCTTTGAATCGAGCTGTATCGCGGGCTTGACCATGATCTTTGCGTGACCCCCTAACGAATGACGACCGTGCGCCAACTGACTATTGACCGATCCGCAGAGCATTGCCATGCCGGCGCAATGTGTATCGACGTCGGACAAGTGCTGGACCGACTACGCGCAGCCGCCGCGCAGACGACGTTGGGTCGCTACTTCGTGGCCTGTGCAACCGTCCAGTTTTGGGCGGACCTGGTAGCCATCTGCGAACTGGCCGATTCGACGAATGCTGAAGCGGCGCTTCTCGAGGCAGAGCTTCGTTGGGCCGAAGTCGATGCGGATTACGCTGCGCAAGCGCTGCTCGGGCAGGTGCCGGCTAAATCCGCCCCGACCGATGGCCCAGCGTCGGTGTGGGTCCCGCTATCGGTTCACTCACCGCCCGAGCTCCTGACCAAGCCGCTCCATCTGCCTATGCCCGAGTGCTGCGGCTACGACCTCGCAGATCTTGACCTGATAGCCGGCGACGGTAAGCGGCTGATCGAGGAAGTAGGCATTGGCCGTCCTGTTCTGATAGTTGGAATTCGCACAGGCGGCGCCTACCTTGCACCGCTGTGGAAGGCCGTGCTGCAGCGGCACGGGGTTGCCGATACGCATTGGTGTACGGTGCGTCCGCAGACCACGCGAGGAGCGGTCGACGGCCAGTCGATTGCTCGAGCGTGGTTGGCGCGCCGACTCGAACCGGTTGTCGTCGTGGTGGACGACCAGCCGGATACAGGAACGACGATGGAATCGGTGGCAGCAGCGCTATGGGCACCCGGCATCGATCTCTGGTTCTCCTGCGTCGGCAAGCTTTGGTGCCTTCCCGTGCGGCAATTAGCGCCGGTTTCTGCGCGTGCATTCACGCTACGCAAAGCTCATCGCCCACGGCTTTGGGAGTGTCTGCTACCGATGGATCATCCAACGGCTATCGCGCGGTTGCGAGACACACCGGCCTTGCCCCCCCTTCCAGACAATGTCGAGCTGAAATTCCACTGCACAAGAGGCGAAGCGCGTTATGGAGCTGGCCGGGCGTGGCTGCCGTGGAACGATCCGCGAGTGCCGAGCCGACGGCGGCGATTGGTGAACCCGCGCAAGACACCGTTCGTCGTGCTTGGCCCTTCCGGCGACGTACTACTGCACTTGCGCTTTATTGGCGAAAGTGTTTTTGGTCGCGCTGAGTTCGAGCGCGTGCAGGAAATGAATCGCGCGCGTCGGGCGTGGTTCCTCGATGGCTATCTTGTTACGGAGGATATCGGTCCGGCCGAGTCGTTTCAGAAGCGGTTTCACGCTGCGAACGCCTCCGTGCGCGCGGATCTGTTGATGCAGGCTGCGGACTGGCTGACAGTCATGACGCGACAACCCATGGCTAAGGTGCATGGGAGCCCTGTCGCGCTGGCGCTCTGGCCTCAGTGGGCTGCGATCATCGATCTATTACGCGTGCGATGCGGGCGGTTGCCGCAGACGCCCCAAGCGTTGCGTGCATTGATGTCGACGCCCACACCGTGGCTGGGGCAATCGGGCAAGGCGATTCGTTCGTCACTGCGTTACGCCTGTGGCGCGTGGCATTGGCAGGTCGACGCTCAGGGCAGGCTGCACCGTTTCCAACTGGAAGCGAACTGGGGCGACGTCAGCTTTCCCGAATTGGAATTGGCCGCGTTCTGTCTAGAGAACCGCTTGACGCTTACCCACGCTCGCCAGCTCGCGTCGCTTTGCGGATTCCCCTATCCAAGCGTTCAGCAGACCCTGTCCCTTGCTGCGCTCACGATCGCCAAAGGCCGGGCGAGAAGCGCAAGGGCATTGAGCGATGGCGGCCGGATCGCCTTGTGTAGTGACTTTGAGCAACTGCTCTTGACGGTCTCTGAACTGGCTGCATTCGAGACACCTTGAGGAAGCAATATGGACAGACCGAATTGCATTGCAACTTGCAT
>CBJMQH010000736.1:0-2136 GCA_966431825.1 uncultured Trinickia sp. | reverse complement strand
AACGAGAGCTGCAGGGCTTCCTTGACCTTGCCGATACGGGTGAGCCCCAGATCGATACCGACCGGATGGGCCGACTCGAGATGGGCCAGCCAGGCGTCTAGCGTAGAGAATGTGGTCATCGCGACGGACGCGGCGCGGGCGTTGGCCGACCGCGCCGCCGAAAGTGGTTGCGGGCCCGGGGAATGCGGACCCGGGCCGCATGGAGCGTGCCGGCGTATCAGGCGACGGCGTCGGCGGGCTGGCGTTGCAGCAGCGCGATCAGGCGCGCGATTTCCTCGCGCAGCTTGCGGCGGTCGACGATCATGTCGATCGCGCCCTTTTGCAGCAGGAATTCGGCACGCTGGAAGCCTTCCGGCAGCTTCTCGCGCACGGTCTGTTCGATCACGCGCGGGCCGGCAAAGCCGATCAGCGCCTTCGGTTCGGCGATGACGACATCGCCAAGGAACGCGAAGCTCGCCGAAACGCCGCCCATCGTCGGGTCGGTCAGCACCGAAATGAACGGCAGCTTGGCGTCGGAGAGCTTCGTCAGCATGGCCGTCGTCTTGGCCATCTGCATCAGCGACAACAGGCTTTCCTGCATGCGCGCCCCGCCCGAAGCGGTGACGCAGATAAACGGCACTTGCTGCTCGAGCGCGTTCTGGGCACCGCGCACGAAGCGCTCCCCGACCACCGAACCCATCGAGCCGCCCATGAACGAGAACTCGAAACAGGCCACAACGACGGGCAGCGTATGGATCGCACCGCCCATCACGACCATTGCGTCCGTTTCACCCGTGTCGTCCATCGCGTCCTTGATGCGATCCGGGTACTTGCGCAGGTCCTTGAACTTCAGCGAATCGACCGGAACGATCTCCTGGCCGATCTCGTAGCGACCTTCGGCGTCGAGCAGCGCATCGAGACGCGCGCGTGCACCGATCCGCATGTGATGGCTGCACTTCGGACAAACATGCAGGTTCGCCTCCACGTCGTTGCGATAGAGAACGGCCTCGCAGGACGGGCATTTGACCCAGAGGCCCTCCGGAATGCCCTTGCGGCTTTTCGGATCGGTCTGCTTGATCTTCGGCGGCAACAGTTTGTCGAGCCAGCTCATGGTGATTCCTTCTGTTGGTTTTCGATGCGCGCACCGCGCGCGCCGGTCGCGTGTAGTTCGTCGTGTGGCCGTCAGGCACCGTCGAGCGCGTGGCGGATTTCGGCCACGAACTGCGTGAGCGTCGTCGCCGCCGCTTCAGGCGGCGCTTCTTCGAGCAACTGCACGAGGCGGCTGCCGATCACGACGGCGTCGGACACCTCGGCCACGGCACGGGCCGTGGCGGCGTCGCGAATACCGAAACCGACCCCCACGGGGAGCGGCACATACGACTTGATGGCCGGCATTTTACCCGCGATGCTGGAGACGTCCAGATTTCCGGCGCCCGTGACCCCTTTCAGCGAGACATAATAGACGTAGCCGCTCGCCACTTTGCCGACTGCCGCGATCCGTTCGTCGGTGGACGTCGGGGCCAGCAGGAAGATCGGATCGACATCGGCCTCGCGCATCGCGCGCGCAAAATCGCCCGCTTCTTCGGGCGGATAGTCGACGACGAGCACGCCGTCCACACCGGCTTCGCGCGCCGCCGTGGCGAATGCTTCGGCACCCATGCGCTCGATCGGATTCGCGTAGCCCATCAAGACGACGGGCGTCTTGTTGTCGCCCTCGCGGAAGCGTTTGACGTCGCCGAGCACCTGCTTGAGCGAGACGCCGCGCGCGAGTGCCCGTTCGGACGCGCGCTGGATCACGGGGCCGTCGGCCATCGGGTCGGAAAACGGCACGCCGAGCTCGATCACGTCGGCCCCGCCCGCGACGAGCGCATGCATGAACTCGACGGTGCGTGCGGGATCGGGGTCGCCGGCCGTGATGAACGGGATCAACCCTTTCTTGCGTTGTGCGGCAAGCGCCGCGAAGGTGGTGGCAATACGGGACATGATGGTTCTCTGATCGTTAGAGGGCGGATGCGCGAACAATGCCGAGCCGGGGCGTGCTCACGTTGGCTCGGTCAAGCTCAAGCCGGCGTGACGGGCCGCACCGCGCGGCGGGTACCGCGTGCGGGTGCCGCAGGGCGAACGGCCGCTTCGACACGCTCGTGTGCGATCGCGCAA
>CBJMQH010000735.1:0-2148 GCA_966431825.1 uncultured Trinickia sp. | reverse complement strand
GCTTGGGGCGGCACAGCTTGCGGTGCCGGTTCATCGCGGCGTGTTGGCGGCGGTGGCCAAGCCGGTCGTCAGCGTGGAGGCCAAGCGCTCGCTGCACCAGGCAACGGGTGCGCTTGCTGTCGATATGGAGTCGCATCTCGCCGCTGCGATGGCGGCGGCGCGCGGGCTGCCGTTCGCGGCGTGCCGCGTGGTGGTTGACCCTGCGTGGCGCGCATTACCCCCGGCCGCAATGGTCGGGTTGCAAGACGACGGCACCACAGCCGTCGTGCCAGTCCTGCGCGAACTGCTGCGTTCGCCTCGGCAAATCGGAGCGCTGATCCAGGTGGCCCGCGATGCACAGGCCGCGCGGGCCACGCTCGTGCGGGCTCGGCGGGCGATGGGCGGGGCGTTTTTGCTCGAGGCCTGAGTTGCCGGCGCGGCGAGGCCAGGAACCCGCCTACCGTCGCCCGCGCCAAGCCACGAACGCTACACCGGCAATCACCATGAGGCCCCCTGCAATCGTGTTCGCACCGATCTGCTCGCCGGTGATGAAGGTGGACAGCAAAGTCGCCGTAGCTGGCGTCAGATACAGAAAACTCGAGGCGCGCGCGGCGCCGAAATAACCGAGCATGAACGTCCACGTCGCGTAGCCCAACGCGGCCGGAAAAACCCCGAGCACTGCTACCGCTGTCCACGTGGCTGTCGGGGCGGTGGAGAGTGCGTGTAGCGCGCCCGGCAACCACGGCGACAGCAGCAACGCGCCCGAAAGCAGCGTATATGCGGTGCACGCGAGCGGTCCATAGATCGGAATCAGGGGCCGCTGAAGCACGAAATACACGGCCGAGATGATCGCTGCGACCAAGACGAGACTCGCACCCGCTCCCGGTGCAAGCCCGCCCGGCTGACCATAGGCGATCACACCGATGCCTGCAAAACTGAACAACGATCCGAGCCATCCCCATCGGTTGAACTTCTCCCGCAGAAAGAGCGTCGCGAAGATCGCCGTGAAAATCGGCAGCGTATTCACGATGAAACTGGCCGCACCGGGCGCGACGGTGCGCTCGGCAGTATTGAGGAGTCCGTTGTAAAGGGCGATGCCGAACAAGCCGCACAGCGCAAAGCGCAAGGCGTGCCGCAGTGTAGGACGGCGCGGGCGTGCCAGCGAGAGCCAGATCGCGATCAACACAGCGGCGGTCGCGAACCGGGCGGCTGCCAGCTGCAGCGGTGCGAGCCCTTGCAGGCCGATACGAATGACAGGAAAAGCGCTGGCCCACGACAGAATCGTGAAGGCAACGGCACCCGCCGCCAAGAGCGGCGTAGCCGACGTTCGGGAAGAAGTGATCGTGTTCATGGCGATATCGTGCGGGGTTTCGAGCTGTTAAGCTAGCGCGCGAATCGATAGCGGGGTGTGAGCATGACGCACAGCACAAGCGGCGCGAGGCCACCTTTGGCCAACCTTGAAACGGTATCGCTCGTGGCGCGCGAAGGATCGTTCAGTGCCGCGGCCGAAGCCGCAGGCATTACGCACGGCGCCATCAGCCGACGTATCGGCGCGGTCGAGAATTGGCTCGGTTACCCATTGTTCGAGCGTCATGGGCGCGGTGTGCGCCTGACGCCGGACGGCCAGCGGCTCGTCGGTCGCATCGAGCAAGCCTTCTCGATCATCGATGGTGCGACGGACCAGTGGCGTCCTCGCGCGGCGCCGCAGATCGTCAAAGTGAGTGTCGCGCCTGCTTTCGCCAAGCTGTGGTTGTTCGAGCGGCTGAAGACGCTCGAACTCGGCCCGCCGCCGCTGATCGTCCAGATGGAGATCACGCACAGCAATGCGGATGTGACGGCTGGCGCTGCCGATATCGCGGTGCGCTACGGCGCCGGCGGGTGGCGCGGCGTGGACGCCGAGCCGTTGCTACCCGAAACCGTCTATCCCGTCGCCCACCGTGAGATTGCTGCACGCATCGCGGGCAAGTCGGCGGCCCGCTTGCTCGAGTGGCCGCTGCTGCACGATTCGGATTTGACCGGCTGGCGCGCGTGGCTCGCGCCGCAGGGCATCGCCTTGAAACCGAGGGCGCAAGATCGCCGCTTCGAGGACTACAGCCTGGTGCTCGCGGCCGCGCAGGCGGGACTCGGAATCGCGCTTGCGCGGGCGCCCGTTGCCGATGCGTGGCTGCG
>CBJMQH010000734.1:0-2176 GCA_966431825.1 uncultured Trinickia sp. | reverse complement strand
TTCCATGCACGAAAGGTGTCGATGACTCCAAGGAAGAAATCCCTGGGCCAGGCGTGTGCATCGAATCGACGCTTTTTGCGCTGACGGGGCATCGCAAGGACCAGCGGGATCAAAAATGCCAGCTTGGTTCATCTATCCGCCCTTATCCGTGTATAGGAGTATAAGTTTCGAATTTCACGCGTATTGTCACCTGCGCGCATGAAAAAATGGGATCAGCCATTTTAGTAACCGGCCGAGGAGGATTTCAAGCATTGATTCGGCACAGATGAAAAATGACGGTGAAACCACAACCACTATCGCAAACAATACTGAAGCTGGCGCAGTCTGTTGCAGAGGCATCCGCGCGTCGCCGCGGGTGATGAGCCGGACATCGCCGTTATCTTCACGCATCGATGAGCGCGTGAGCGCGTGAATGGTGAGCGGTTAGTTACAAATCGTTACGGAATTGATGGAAAAGCCGCTCTAAATCGGACGTACATTTTCGTCTCGTATATCGCATAAAATCCGCTACGCTTCGCTTGTATGCCTCATGCATGACAAGGTGCATTGAGATTCGCTTTTGACGAGGGCGCGTCACGTGAATCGGCGATTTTTGCGCCCGCCAACTGGAAATACAGGGCTCGATGGAGGTCTGCGGTTAGCTAGCCAAAGGTTCGCTTTGTCCGAGCGGCTCCGGCTCGACCAACGGCACCTCGTTCACTGGGCAGGCGCACCGGTGCCAGGATCGGCCCCAGTCCCCTCCAGTGTAATCGTGATCCGTCGATAACCAAACGCAAACGGAGATTGTGACGTGCCACGTATTTTTACGCTGGACACCCCTTTGGGCGATGACCTGAAATTTCATCGCCTGAGCGGCGAAGAAGCGCTCGGACAGTGCTTCGAATTCCGAATCGACGCCCTCGCCGAGACGCATAGCCTGCCGCTAAAGGACTTGCTCGGCAAACCGGTGACTGTGCGCACCGAACAGCAGGCGTCGTCGGAGCGCTATCTGAACGGGCTCGTCGCACGTGCGTCGCTCGCGGGCCGCCGCGCCGAGCGGTACTACGGCTACGAGCTGATCGTGCGCCCGTGGCTGTGGCTTGCGACGCGCCGCTCCGATTGCCGGATCTTCCAGAATCAGACGGTGCCGGAAATCGTGCAGAACGTGCTCGCGCCGTATGGATTTCCCCTCGAGAACAGCCTCTCGGAATCCTACGTGCCGCGCGAATACTGCGTGCAGTACAACGAAACCGACGCAGCGTTTGTCTCAAGGCTGATGGAGTTCGAGGGGATTTATTTTTATTTCAAGCACGCGGCGGAAAGTCACACGCTGGTGCTTTGCGATGCGGTGTCGTCGCATGCGAGGCTGCCTAGCTACGAGACGATTCCGTTTATCGCGCGCGACCACATCGCGATCGCCGACGAAGAGCACATCGACAGTTGGGTGCCCGCTCAGCAGATCAGCGTCGGCAAGCACCAGACGAGCGACTACGACTACCTCAAGCCGCGCGCGGACCTGTCCGTTCAGAACATCGAGCCCCGTGGTCACGATCACGACAGATTCGCCCGGTTCGAATGGCCGGGCGGCTATCGCGATGACTTACCGGGTGCGCGTTACAGCCGCGTGCGGCTCGAGGAGCTACAGGCCGAGCACGAGCGGGCAGATGCCAGCACCGACGTGCGCGGGATGGCACCGGGCTACTTGTTTGCGCTGACGCGCTGCCCGCGCGCCGATCAGAATCGCGAATACCTGGTCGTCCGTTGCCGATACGACTTCCAGGAGAACGCGTACGCGACCGATCGCGGTGCGCAAGCCGTCGTTCACGAAACGCAAGCCCTCGTACAGCCCTCGGGCCTGCCGTATCGGTCGCCGCGTGTGACGCCTCAGCCGCGCACGCACGGCCCGCAGACGGCGACTGTTGTCGGCCCGCCTGGCGAGGAGATCTGGACCGATCAGTACGGGCGCGTGAAGCTGCAGTTTCATTGGGACCGGTATGGGCAGTCGGACCAGAACTCGTCGTGCTGGGTGCGCGTGTCGAGCCCGTGGGCGGGCAGCGGGTTCGGCGGGGTGCAGATCCCGCGCGTGGGGGATGAGGTGGTCGTGGACTTTATCAATGGCGACCCCGATCATCCGCTCGTGACCGGGCGCGTGTACAACGGCGAGCGGATGCCGCCGTGGGGGTTGCCGGCCAGCGCC
>CBJMQH010000733.1:0-2180 GCA_966431825.1 uncultured Trinickia sp. | reverse complement strand
CCGTCGGAGACGACCCAGATGTAGTTGTCGGCGAACGCCGGCACCGGTACGTATTCCAGGCTGCGCTGTGCCGCATTCTGCGGCGCGGATCCGTGCATTTCCATAGGCCACGCAATCAAGACGATGTCAGACCGACCGATTATAGACTGGCCCGCATGGACGGTTTCCCCGCCCGGACGCTACGTGCTTGCGTGGGAGCAGGCGCAGCTCGATCGTGTGGTGAGCGATATGTTCGGTTACCACGCGCTGCAGCTCGGCTTGCCTCAACTCGACGCGCTGCGCGAGAACCGCATGCCCTGCCGAGGGCTTGTACTCGACGCCGCGAGCGGCGCGAGTGCGCCGTTCACTTACCCGCCGCGCACGGTGGAAGGCGCCGAAACGATCGGGAGCGAACGCTTCGCGCCGCACGAACGGCCCACGGTGTGGTGCGACTTGCTCGATCTGCCGTTCGAAGCGCAGAGCGTCGCCCTGCTCGTGATGCCGCACACGCTCGAATTCACGCGCGATCCGCACCGACTGCTACGCGAGGCCGAGCGCGTGCTGATGCCCGAGGGGCGGCTCGTCATTCTCGGCTTCAATTCGCTGAGCCTCTGGGGAGCGCGGCAATCGTTCGGCAAGATGGCCGGGCGCCCGTTCGTGCCGGCCGCGCATGACTTGATCGCGTTCACAAGAATTAAGGACTGGATCAAGCTGCTTGGATTCGAGCTTGAACGCGGACGCTTCGGCTGCTATCGTCCGCCGCTCGACCGAGAAAACTGGCTCACGCGCTTCGCGTTCATGGAAGCGGCCGGCGACCGCTGGTGGCCGATTTTCGGCGCGGCCTATATGGTGACGGCGGTCAAGCGCGTGCGCGGCATGCGGCTCGTCGGCGCGATCAAGGCGAAAAAACCGGTGCTGGCGCCGGGGCTGGCGGCCGCGGCCACTCACAAGACACACAACCCGAATTTATGACGACGCCCGAGTTCATCGAAATTTTTACGGACGGCGCGTGCAAAGGTAACCCGGGCCCCGGCGGATGGGGTGCGCTGTTGCGCTACGGCACGCAGGAAAAAGAGCTGTTCGGCGGCGAACCCGCGACGACGAACAACCGCATGGAGCTAATGGCGGTGATTGCGGCACTGGAGGCGCTGAAGCGCCCCTGCAAGGCCGTGATTCATACCGATTCGCAGTATGTCCAGAAGGGCATCAGCGAGTGGATCCACGGCTGGAAGAAGAAGAACTGGATGACGGCGGCCAAGACGCCCGTGAAGAACGCCGATCTCTGGCGCCGGCTCGACGAGCTGGCTGCGCTGCATGAGATCGAGTGGCGTTGGGTCAAGGGCCACGCGGGGCACCCCGAGAACGAACGGGCTGACGCGCTCGCCAATCGCGGGGTCGCCGCGTTGGCGGACGGTTGACCGCTCGGGCTGCGTTTCGCTTCGTTTCGGCTGCTGCGGGTTTTAGCGATTCGCGTTGTCGAGTTTTGGTGTTCGCGCTTCGTAGTTGGGCGCAGCACGCTGTTTTTTTGTTTCGTCTGGCTTGAATCGACCATGCGTCAGATCATCATCGATACCGAAACCACCGGCCTGAACCCCCGCACGGGCGACCGCATTCTCGAAATCGGCGCCGTGGAACTCGTCAATCGCCGGTTGACCGGCAACAATCTGCACATCTATGTGAACCCCGAACGCGACAGCGACCCGGGCGCATTGGCCGTGCACGGGCTGACGACCGAGTTCTTGAGCGACAAGCCGAAATTCGCCGAGATCGCCGATCAATTGCGCGACTACGTGAGCGGTGCGGAGCTGATCATCCATAACGCGCCGTTCGATCTGGGGTTCTTCGAGGCCGAGTTCGCCCTGCTCGGGCTGCCGGCCTTCAAGGAACACTATACGAACGTGATCGACACGCTCGTGCAGGCAAAGGCGATGTTCCCGGGCAAGCGCAATTCGCTCGATGCGCTCTGCGACCGGTTCGGCGTCAACAACGCGCACCGCGTGCTGCACGGCGCACTGCTCGATGCGGAGCTGTTGGCCGAGGTCTATCTGGCCATGACGCGCGGGCAGGAAAGCCTCGTCATCGATATGCTCGGCGACACTGCGGGCGCGGGGTCGGCTGCGTCTGCGGGTGCGGCGGTCGTATTGAGCACAATCGCGCTACCTGTTCTCGCGGCGACAGAGGCAGAACTTGCGGGACATGCC
>CBJMQH010000732.1:0-2191 GCA_966431825.1 uncultured Trinickia sp. | reverse complement strand
CGCGCCGCGCTCGGCGGCCGCGCAGCCGAGGTACGCTGCGTCGCCCCCGAGCGTGCCGCGCTCGCCGTACGCGCGGCGCGCGAGGGCGCGCCCGGCCTGGCCCTCGCAGCGGTCTCGGTCGCTCCCTCCTGCGCCTCGCCCGATGCAAAGCGCAGCTGGGACGCTTGCGGGTCGGTCAGGGCGAGAAACCGCTGCGCCCGCTCGAGCAACCCGTCGGCGGCCGCGCTGAGCTCGCCGCCCGCCCGGCCGCGCCCGACGATGCCCGCAAGCGACAGCGCATCGCGATGAATATTGCGCGCAAGCGCGACGACTTCGGCCTGCGCGAGCGGCGGCAGCCCGGCCCCGTGCGCGCCGTGCACCGACTCGTCGTCCTCCTCCTCCCAATCGAGCCGGCGCTGCACGCCCGTGATCGTGAGGTCGCCCTCTTCGAGCGTCGTATGCGTATCGGCGCGCGACGCGTGATTGCGGCTATGGACGCGGTCGACATGCGTAGTGTGGCGCGCATGGACGGGTGCCGCCTGCATGCGGCCGGCCTGCTTCGCTTCCTCTTCGTCCTCGATATGCGCTTCGGACGGATCGTGCATGGCGTCCGTGCCATGCCCCGCACCGCCCGGTTTGGCGCGCCGCTTCGCCTGTTGCGGCTTCGTTTGCGCACGGGCTTGAGCGTTCGCCTCCGCGTGGTGGACCCCGTGATGCCGGTGGAGCCAGTCGCCCCAGTGTCCGTGAGCCGCGTGCCGAAGCACGGCCGCATCGGGGTTCGCCCTGAACGCGAGCGCACGCGCCCCTCCGGCGTCGCCGGCGGCCTCGCTGCCCGCGGACGCCGCCACTTCCAGCACCTGTGCGCTGTACGGGTTGGCGTTCAACTGTAGGTCGCGAATCATGCTGTCGTCCCGTGTGTCCTTTTGTGCCTGTACCGAATCAGTAACAACGCAGCCCGCAAAGTTCACTGCGTCGCGCTGCGTTTCGGCGGGTCCCCTCCGGATAACGTACTATTAGTAGGCCTGTACACTTCACCGATAAAGAATCGGTACACTTTGAATCGTTTCCAACCTTGATTTTCCCGATAGCCCCACGCGGGACGGCAACACGATGACCCCTGCTTCAGAAGGCGGTCCCGACGAGCGCGTACGCGTGCTCCTCGTCGAGGACGATCGCGACTTCAGCCGCAGCCTCTCCAATGCGCTCGTGCTGGGGGGCTACGATGCCGTGGCCGCCGAGACATTCGCCGATGCCACGCGCCTGCTCACGCGGACGCGGCCTCATGTCGTCCTGACCGACCTCTTTCTCGGCAATACAGACGGCTTCGCCGTGCTCGACGCCGTTCACGCGGCAGATCCGGCCATCCCCGTACTCGTGATGTCGGGCCGCGGCGACGTGCCCACCGCGATCCGGGCCATGCAGGCCGGCGCACACGATTTCATCGAAAAGCCGTTCGACCGCCAGCAGCTGTTTGCGGCGTTGCGCCTCGCGGTCCAGCACCGGCGCATGAAGCTCGAACACGACTCGCTCGAAGACCGGCTGCTGGTTCTCGCCGAGCTCGAACACATACTGCTTGGCAAGAGCCCGCACATGGCGGCGCTGCGGCGCCTCGTCGCCCAGATCGCACCGACTTCGGCCGAAGTCACGATCATCGGCGAAACCGGTACGGGCAAAGACCTCGTCGCGCGCTGTCTGCATCGCTTCAGCCGCCGCCGCGGGCCGTTCGTCACGGTCGATTGCGCGGCGATCCCGCCGACGCTATTCGAGAGCGAGCTGTTCGGCTATGAAGCGGGGATGTTTACGGGCGCCACGAAGCAGCGGATCGGGCGCATCGAGTCGGCCGACGGCGGCACCGTCTTCTTCGACGAAATCGACGCAATGCCGCTCGACCTTCAGGCGAAGATCCTGCGCGTTTTGCAGGAGCGGCAGGTCGAGCGGCTCGGCTCGACGCATCCGGTCCCCGTCGATATTCGCGTGATCGCGGCATCGAAGGTCGATCTTGCCGCCCATGCACAGGCAGGGCATTTCCGTCCCGACCTCGTATTCCGGCTCAATACGGTCACGCTGCGCGTGCCCGCATTGCGCGAGCGCCGCGAGGACGTGCCGCGCCTGCTCGACCACCTCCTCCACTCGCGCTCGAACGGCGCCGTCGATCAGGCGGTCGAGCGCGCGGCCTCGCAATTGCATGCGGCCCTGCTCGCACACGACTGGC
>CBJMQH010000731.1:0-2213 GCA_966431825.1 uncultured Trinickia sp. | reverse complement strand
CCGCACCACCTCATGGCGGCGGCGGGCGCGTGACGTCGAAATCGGGCGTCGCACCGAAGCCCGGCGGCGGCGCCCCGGGACGCACGATTTCCACGACGGGGACCGGCGCCGCGCCGTCCACATCCGCCGCCCGCGCAACGCGCGCAGCGTCTTCCTGCGCCTGGGTCTCGCGCACCGCATCGGCCCGTGCTTCGGCCGCTTCCTCGCTCGGCGAGCGCGCGACACGCGCGGCTTCGAGCGCCGACGCACTGTCCGGCATGTCGCTCGACGCGCGCTCGGCCGCGAGCGCGGCGGACTCGCCCGCCATGTCGGCGTCCGCCGCCGTCGGCCCGTACGCGTCTGCCCCCGCGCCGGAACGGGCTCCTGCCCTGCGCTGACCTGGGTCGTCCGACGATGCAGAAGCTGCCGGGGTAGATTGAGAGGGAAGATCGGTGCCGGGGTGCCCGGCTTTGGGCGGCGTGTTTTCGCTCATGACGATAGGCTGGCTGCGTGTCGCACGCGCTTCTCGATGAAGGAGCACCCATTATCCGTCAAGCGCGTCGCGACGTCGCAAATCGGCGCGTCTTTCCCCGCCCCGCCTGGCCGGTTCGGCCGGCTACAATGGGCTGAACCCACCCGACCGATCACGCGATGGACACCCATTTCACTCCGTTTGCACCGCTCTCGAAGCTCGCGGCCGACCTTGCCTCGGGCAAGACCACGAGCCGGACGCTCGTCGAAACGGCGCTCGAGCGCATTGCGTCTGCCGACGGTCAAGGCGCGACCGTGTTCCTCGAAGTCGCCGCCGACCAGGCCCGCGCCGCAGCCGATGCCCACGATCGTCTGCGTGCCGCGGGCACAGTGATTTCCCCGTTGGCCGGTATACCGATTTCGGTCAAGGATCTGTTCGACGTCGCCGGCCAGGTGACGCGCGCCGGTTCGCGCGTCCTGGCCGGCACCGCACCGGCCGCGCACGACGCGCCCGTCGTGGCTCGGCTCCGACAAGCGGGTGCCGTCATCATCGGCCGCACGAACATGACCGAGTTCGCCTTTTCGGGGCTCGGTCTGAACCCGCACTACGGCACGCCGCTCACCCCCTATCGGCGCGGGGAGCCCGGCGAAGCGCGCATTGCGGGCGGATCGTCCTCGGGCGCCGCCGCCTCGGTGGCCGACGGCATGGCCGCCGTCGCGCTCGGCAGCGACACGGGCGGCTCGATCCGCATTCCGGCCGCGCTCTGCGGCCTGACCGGCTTCAAGCCTACGGCAAGCCGCATTCCGCGCAGCGGCGCGATTCCGCTGTCGACCACGCTCGATTCGTTCGGACCGATCGGCGTCAGCGTGGGCTGCTGCGCGCTCGTCGACCGCATCCTGGCCGGCCTGCCGCCGCGGGTGGGCGTTGCGCGGCCGCTCGAAGGTCTGCGCCTCGGCGTACTCACACATTACGTGACCGACGATCTGGACCCCGCCGTGGCGAGTGCCGTCGACACGGCGCTGAAACACCTCGAAGCAGCCGGCGCGATTCTGTCCGACGTCCGCTTCCCGGCGCTCGACCAGTTGCCGCAAATCAACCGCTTCGGCTTCTCGGCAATGGAGGCCTATGCCTGGCACCGTTCGCTGATTGCGGCTCACCGCGATCAATACGACCCGCGCGTGCTGGCCCGCATCCTCAAAGGCGAAGCGGCATCGGCGGCAGACTACGTCGATCTGCTCGCCGAACGCACGGCGCTTTTCGAGGTCGCTCACGACACGCTGTGGACGCCGTTCGACGCGATCGTCGCCCCCACTGTACCCATCGTGCCGCCGCGCGTGCGCGATTGCGACGCCGACGACAGCGCCTACACGCGGCTGAACGCACTCGTCCTGCGCAACCCGAGCGTGTTCAACCTGCTCGACGCCTGTGCGTTCTCGCTGCCATGCCACCCGCGCGGCTCCGCACCGGTCGGACTGATGCTCGCGGCCGGGCCCCGACGCGACGACGCCCTGATCGGCACTGCGCTTGCCGTCGAGCGTGTTCTTGACACGATCCGCTAACGCGGGCCGGCAATGAGAACGTCGACGTCCGGGCAAGTAAAAGCGGAATAGAATGCAACGGTTTGACCCTCTGGAAGCGAATTTTCCATGAACGATTCCTCAGCGCTGCGGCGCGAACGCCGACTCCTCGTGTTGCTCGGGCTCGTCTGCATCGGCCTGCTCGGCGGCGCGCTCTCTCTTCAATATGTCCAGCACGAAGCCCC
>CBJMQH010000730.1:0-2214 GCA_966431825.1 uncultured Trinickia sp. | reverse complement strand
AACCACGACGAGCGCTGCAACGCCCAACACCCACGCGGCAATGCGCGTTGCCACGTCATAGCGGCACAATCGCGACAGCAGCACGTATGTCGCCAAAGGCGTGAGGACCTCGATCGGCACGAGGTAACGATAAATGCTGAACAACTTCAACCACGTGACGTACCCGACCGCTATAACGAGGAGCAGGTACCGAGCACGCGCATCCATTGCTTCCCGCCCGCCGCGGCCGAGGATCGACGCGCCTGCCCAAGCCCAGAACAGCAGATAGAGGACGGGCCAGATGACCTGGTGCAGCGCCACCTGACCGACCCGGCGCGCGTCAAGCGAAAAGAGAAACGGCCAGAACAACGCTTCGGCGGTCGACTTCGGCAGAAAGGATCGATCAACGACCGCGACGCTGGCCGACAATGGGTTTGGAAAAATCGTGCTGAATTGCGGAAAGACAGGATTGCGAAACGTTCGCCACATCTCCCAGAACCAGTAGCCGCCAGTCAGTGCGATCCCAAGCAGTACCCCTACGCCGAATATGAACGCAAGCCGCAACCGTACGCTCAAGCGGGCAGGAAATATCAGGAATCCAGCGCATAACGCGACCGCATATGGCGCATTCGTCAACTTCAGGCCCACACCGGCACCAACCATCGCACCTGCACAAAGCAGCAGCGCGCTCGAATGCAGAGCGGCTCGCTTTAGCTCGTGCCAGTGTCGAAGCACCAGCCAGAGCGACATCAGCACGAACAGCGCCGTCGTGTCGTCCCCCATGTTATTGCCGATGCAGGACAAGAAGTTCGCCGTCAGCACGCCTGCAAGAGCAACGAGGAGCGGCAGCCGCCATTGGTCCTCTGCGCGCAGCGCAGGCAGCACCGCACGCGCGATCGCCAGCACAAGTACGAACACCGACCCGTGCAAAACGCCGAACAGGAAACCCACTGCAGGTGCGGGCAGATGCTGATTCAATACGAAGTAGACGAGATCGAGAGCCGGATTGAAGTACGTCTGTATGCCGGCAGGGGCCCAGTCTGTGTGCAACTTGTCATGCAGGAACGCGTAGGCGTTGTACAGGTGATAGTTGAACAGGTCCCAGTTGCTATCTTGCCCCAACAGCAGCGACCAGAAACCAAACGCTATCGGGATGGCGACGCACGCAACAGCCGATGCTCGAGGTGTGTTGAGACTGACGGCAAAGAAGACGCGCATGCGCGATCGGGCGCCAGCGCCCGCCTTCGGAGTATTCATCATTCGACTATTGACGGTGCCTGTACACCCACCATTTCGCGGACGCAAAATTAAACGCCATCCCGGCAAGGGAACCGACGCCGACGGCGACCATCGGCAGCACGGGCAAATGCGGCAGCGCCAACACAGCCGCACTGTAAGCCGCGTAATTGACGGCGCCTCCCGCTGACATCGCGATCAAATAGCGGAGCCATTCGTGCAGCAACGATTTCTGTCGGGAAGACGCGAACGCATAGCGACGATTGATCCGCCATGTCACCCACACGGCGCTCAGAAAGGAAAATACGCGCCCTGCGAAGAAACCGAATCCGAGCGCCAAAGCGGCGTACAGGACCCCGGTGTCTACCACGAAGCCGATCGCGCCGGCTACGAGAAATTGAAGCAATTGTGAGCGCATATTCCTTCGTTCTATCCCGCTCGCACCATTGCACGGTGGGGCGCCTTCAAATTCATCACCCTCTTGCCCCCCGAGAAGCACGCGCTTTGAAAATTCGGGCCCGGGGTGCGCAGGGAGGTATTCTACCGTGGGTCGCGGGTGGTGCCGCCAGACGGCGCGAGGGATCTGCTAGCGCGAGGATCACAACCTCAGTAGCGCGGTACGACTGTTGCATCATTGAGACACGGGCCGAAGAGATCGTAACGGTAGAATCTCGGCAGAAACAGCGGCGGGGGCTTAGCGGTTCAAGATTAGGCCTGCGTTCGCGAATACAAGTAAGGCAGAGGAAACCAGTGCATCAGAACGTAGCCGTCATTCTCCCGTGTTACAACGAAGCACGGACCATCGCAAAGGTCGTTGCAGATTTTCAGTGCTACTTGCCGCAGGCGACCATCTATGTATTCGACAATAACTCCACGGACGGGACGTCGGAGGTGGCAAACCGTGCGGGCGCCGTCGTGCGCCGAGTCGCACTGCAGGGAAAGGGGAACGTCATCCGACGCATGTTCGCCGATGTCGAAGCCGATATCTATGTCATGGTG
>CBJMQH010000729.1:0-2233 GCA_966431825.1 uncultured Trinickia sp. | reverse complement strand
TCGCTCGCCTCGCTGGCCGAGACGCGGCGCGCACTTTATATCAGCGGCGAAGAATCGGCGGCGCAGATCGGTCTTCGGGCGCAGCGCCTGGCGCTGCTCGAACCGGGTTCGCAGGCGGCGGAACTCCATCTGCTCGCCGAAATCCAGCTTGAAAAGATTCAGGCGGCGATCGAGGCGGAACGGCCCGACGTCGCGGTCGTCGACTCGATCCAGACGATCTATTCCGACGCGCTCACGTCGGCACCCGGCTCGGTTGCGCAGGTGCGCGAATGCGCTGCCCAGCTGACGCGCATCGCGAAGCAGTCGGGCACGACGATCGTGATGGTCGGCCACGTGACGAAAGAGGGCAGTCTCGCAGGCCCGCGCGTCCTCGAGCATATCGTCGACACGGTGTTGTACTTCGAAGGCGACACGCATTCGTCGTTCCGGCTCGTGCGCGCGTTCAAGAACCGCTTTGGGGCAGTCAACGAGCTGGGCGTGTTCGCGATGACCGAGCGCGGGTTGCGCGGCGTCGCCAATCCGTCCGCGCTGTTTCTGTCGCAGCACGAACAGGTCGTGCCCGGCTCGTGCGTGCTCGTGACGCAGGAGGGCTCCCGCCCGCTGCTCGTCGAAATCCAGGCGCTCGTCGACACGGCGCAGGTGCCGAACCCGCGGCGGCTTGCCGTCGGCCTCGAGCAAAACCGGCTCGCCATGCTGCTGGCGGTGCTGCACCGGCATGCCGGCATTGCCTGCTTCGATCAGGACGTGTTTCTGAACGCTGTGGGCGGCGTGAAGATCGCCGAGCCGGCCGCCGATCTCGCTGTACTGCTCGCGATTCATTCGTCGATGCGCAACAAGCCGCTGCCCAAGGGGCTCATCGTTTTCGGCGAAGTCGGGCTGGCCGGCGAAATCCGGCCCTCGCCGCGCGGGCAGGAACGGCTCAAGGAGGCCGCGAAGCTCGGCTTCACGTCCGCGCTGATTCCCAAAGCGAACGCGCCGAAGCAGCCGATCGACGGGCTGAAAGTGCTGGCCGTCGAGCGCATCGAGCAGGCCATCGACCGGATCAAAGAACTCGAATAGGCTGATCGCGGGCTGCGCGCGGCCCGCTTGCCAATTCAGTCCCGGGCCCGAAAAAGCACGTGTTCACGGGCTTCTTCCACAGTCAGCACCGGTGAGACGCAACAGTCGAGCGGCTCCAGCAGCGCCATCCACGCGGCGAGCGGGTGACTCGCGAAACGCTCGGCTAGCTCGCGCGTGAGCGCTGCCGCGTCGGTACCCCCGATCGCTTGGCCGCGCGTCCAGTGTCGGTCCGCCCAGTCGGGGCGTCCGAGTGCCCGGCACAGTCGCTCCCAGAACTTCAATTCCAACGCGCCGACCGCAACCCAGCGGTCGTCGGCGGTCCGATAGACGTTGTAACAGGGCACGCCGCCATTCAGCAGTCCGCCGCCGGGCTTGAGCGCCGCCGCCTCGGGTGACGCTTGCGCGATCACGTTGTTCGCGTGCATCGCATGAGTCATCGACACGTCGAGAAACGCACCGTCGCCGCCGCGCGCGACCTGCCAGAGCGCGGCCAGAATCTGCGTGACGGCCGCCGATGCGCCGCCGAGCAGATCGGCGATCTGGATGTTGGGAATCACCGGCGTGCCGTCCGGCGCTGCAATCTGATCGAGCACGCCGGCATAGCCGAGATAGTTGATGTCATGGCCCGGCCTCTGCGAGAACGGGCCCCTCGCGCCGTACCCTGTAATGGCGCAGTACACGAGCTTCGGATTGACGGCCGCAAGGCGCGTGTAGCCGAGCCCGAGCCGTTCCATGACGCCGGGTCGGAAGCTCTCGACGACCACGTGGCTTTCCCGCACGAGCGCTTCGAGCACGGTTCGACCGGTCTCGCTCTTAAGGTCGAGGCGCGTTTCGCGCTTGCCGCGATTCACGAGCCGAAAAAACGCACTCGGCTGGCCGCGGGCACGTTCGGGCGCCGATTGCAGCATCGCCCGGGACGGATCGCCCGCGTCGGGATCTTCGATTTTGAGCACTTCGGCGCCGAGTTCGGCGAGCCGCAACGTCGCGACGGGGCCCGGCAGCAGCCGCGTCAGGTCGATTACACGCAATCCGGCAAGCGGCGCTTGCGTCGTCAACAGACACCTCCATCGTCGGTGCCGGCTCGGGGCCTTTGGGCGCGACGGCCCGACTCGCACAACGCGGCGGCGTGCTCTAACCGATCTGTTTCCCTTCCTCATGCGCTTCTAGCCAATCG
>CBJMQH010000728.1:0-2242 GCA_966431825.1 uncultured Trinickia sp. | reverse complement strand
GATGTTGCGCGCGAAGTAATACTGAGCCACTTCGCGCAAAGTAAATCTGAGCCACCTTTCAGTACAGTCAGCCTTTTTCGCGCGAAGGCTGGCGATGCTCCAGAAGGAACAGTGGATGCAAATCCATGTGCTCAAAGCCCAAGGGTTGTCGTTGCGAGAGATCGCGCGGCACTTGGGCGTGTCTCGCAACACCGTGACCCGATACTTGGCGTCGCAGGACGTGCCTCGCTACAAGCAGCGTGAGCCGCGGCCCACCAAGCTCGATCCATTTCACGCGTACATCGTCGAGAGAATGCAAGCGGCGGCGCCGGACATGATCGCCGCGCCGGCGCTGTTGCGCGAACTGCGTGCGCTCGGCTATGAAGGCCAGTTGCGCATGGTCCAAGCCTTTATGAAGGCACATAAGCCCGCGCCGGCGCCCGATCCGATCGTGCGTTTCGAGACCGAGCCGGGTCGGCAGATGCAATGCGACTTCGTCGTTTTCCGCCGCGGCGCTAATCCACTCTATGCGTTCACCGCGACACTGGGCTTTAGCCGTTGGCGATGGGCGCGCTTTGCGACCAACGAGAAGGCAGAGACGCTGATCGCTTGCCATCACGCGTTATTCGAAACGCTCGGCGGAGTGCCTCGCGAGATTCTTTACGACAACGCCAAGACGATCGTGCTCGAGCGTGATGCCTATGGCAAAGGCGAGCATCGGTGGCATCCGGGGCTGCTCGATCTAGCGAAGCGCTACGGATTCATGCCCAGGCTTTGCCAACCGTATCGCGCGCGCACGAAGGGCAAGATCGAGCGCTTCCATCGCTATTTGCGCGGCAACTTCTACGTGCCGTTGTCCAGTTGGCTCAAGCAGTCCGGCATGCTGCTCGATGTGGAAACAGCGAACGCCGAAGTGGGCAAGTGGCTGCGCGATGTTGCCAACCAGCGAGTTCATCCGGTTACGGGAGCGCCGCCGGCAAGCCTGTTCGAAGAACGCGAGCGCGACACGCTGCGCAAGCTGCCCGCATTCGCAACGCCACTACCCGTGATATCGCCGGCCGTAAGGCCGACGACACCTTCATCGTTATCGCTGCAGCACCCCCTGTCGGTCTATCAGCAATTGCTGACGGAGGTGCGGGCATGAATCTGCAGCAAGAACGCATCGACGGTCACTGCCAAAGCCTGAAACTCGAAGGGCTTATGCAGCGCTATGTCGCACTCGCTAGCGATGCGGCGGCTAAGCAGTGGAGTTTCCTCGACTTCCTCGAGCACGCGCTGGCACATGAGCGCGAGATGCGGCAGCTTCGGTCGCGGCAGACGCTTGTGCGCATGGCTGGATTCCCGGCGATCAAGACGCTCGACGATTACGACTACAGTTTCGCTGTCGGTGCGCCGCGCAAAGCCATCGACGAATTGGCCACGCTGCGCTTCGTCGAGCGCGGCGAGAACGCCGTATTGCTCGGTCCGTCTGGCGTCGGCAAGACGCACCTGGCGATCGCCATCGGGTACGCCGCGACACAAGCGGGCATCAAGACCAAATTCATCACGGCCGCCGACCTGATGTTGCAGCTCGAAGCGGCCCGACGCCAAGAGCGCTACGACGCAGTGCTTCGGCACAACGTCATCGGGCCGAGACTGTTGATCGTCGACGAGATCGGGTACTTGCCGCTTTCCGGGGATCAAGCAAGCCACTTCTTCCAGATCGTGGCAAAGCGTTACGAGCGCGGTTCGATGATTCTGACGAGCAACCTGCCGTTCACCCAATGGGACCAAACCTTCGGAGGAAACGCCACGCTCACCGCAGCCATGCTCGACCGCATCCTGCACCACGCCCACATCATCCAAATCAAAGGAGATAGCTACCGACTTAAACAGCAACGCAAAGCCGGCCACGTCCCGGCATCGAAGAACTAACGACTGGCTCACTTTTACTTTGCGCGCTCACGCGCGAAGTGGCTCAGATTTCGAATGCGCTTGACATCCTATCCGCACGCGGTCAGTCAACGCCTGACTACGAACTGCAATGTATTGTGGAGCGTGCTGGAAATCGCAGGGCCAGTGGTGATTTCGGACCGGGCTTTCGAGCTGATACTTCCGCTCACCGTCGTCAACGGTGGGGCCTCCACATCCGTCGTGGAGATGTTTCTGCTGCGGGTGTGGTCGCCCACGCGGGAGATGCGCTACCGCCCCGAGCGCGTTGTTCCCGAGACACCAGGTGAGCAATACGCTATGCGACGACAGCTTGGGCGCCCATTCGGAGATT
>CBJMQH010000727.1:0-2250 GCA_966431825.1 uncultured Trinickia sp. | reverse complement strand
CACCGCCACCGCGGCCAGTTTGAGCCCGTGCACGAGACCCGTGCCGATCGGGCCGCCGAGATCGGGGGCGATCGCGGCAAAGGCGATCAAGAGGAGAACTGACGGCAGCGTGAAGCCGCACCAGGCGGCCAGACCACCGAGCCAGCCGGCGCGGGCAAGCCCGACCGAGAAGCCGACCTGGCTGCTCGCCGGACCCGGCAGAAACTGACACAGTGCGATGAGATCGGTGTAAGCGGCGTCGTCGAGCCAGCGGCGGCGCTCGACGAACTCGCGCCGGAAATACCCGAGATGGGCGACGGGACCGCCGAACGAGCCGAGCCCGAGCTTCGTGAAGACCGCGAGAACTTCGAGTGCGCTGCCCGATCGGCGTGCAGTGGCGGACGATGTGCCGGTATGTAGCGGACGGCTAATAATTGAGCCTCTTCATGACTTCGTTTTCCAGGGCCGCTTGCCACTCTTCGGACGCCTCGATCGGGTTGACCTCGTCTTCGACCGAATAATGCGCGCGCTCGGCTGCGGTGCGAGCGACGCCCAAGTCCGGATCGATGTCGCCCTCCTGATCGAGTGCGTCTTCGTCGGGCGGCTCGAGCATGTCTCTGAGCATGGCTGCGAGCTCGGGCGTGTCCCAAGGTTTGCCGTGCTGCTTGCGTACCTTGATGTAATGACGCACTTCCGCGTCCTGTTCCGGCGTGAGCGGCAGCCCACGGAAAGTCCGGCTTGGATCGATCTCGCGCATGATGGGTCTCCCGGGCTCGACAGTTCCGAGTGTAGCGCCGTTCAGGCCAGCCAAGCTACGGGGTGCGGCACTTTCGTTTCGTCGTATCTGACAGTTGCGCAGCCGACGTTCGTTCGTGCCCGCCTGACGGGAATGCACCGCGCGAGCCGTCGCCACTATACTGATCACGCTGTTGCAGCCTACAGCACGTCGTTCTCTCCAACCGGAACACAATAAGGAACGCCCATGCTCATTCGCCCCATCCTGGCGGCAGGCGCGATCGCGCTCACCGCGTGTGCAGCTACAGCCTCGAATGCACAGGACAACGACACAGTTTTCGCGGAACACGGCGGGCACGGCCGCCATGTGAAGGTCATGATCATTTCGATGTTCGCGCCCGAAGGACAGGTTTGGCTCGATCATCTCGGGCCTTGGGAGTCGATTCCCGTGGCGGGTCTCTCGCCCGATTACCCGGACGTACACTGCAACAAGCAGGACATCTGCGTCATGACGACGGGCATGGGCCACGCAAACGCGGCGGCCTCGACGATGGCGCTGACGTTTTCCCCGCGCTTCGATCTGCGTCATACGTACTTCATGATTGCCGGTATCGCAGGCATCGACCCTGCGCAGGGCACGATCGGCTCCGCCGCCTGGGCGAAGTATCTGGTCGACTTCGGCATTCAATGGGAGCTCGATGGCCGTGAAATTCCGCCGGGCTGGAACACGGGCTTTCTCGGCATCAATACGACGAGCCCGAGCCAGAAGCCGCCGCTCGACTACAAGACCGAAGTATTCGCACTGAACGCCACGCTTGCCGACAAGGCTTACGCGTTGTCGCGCAATGTTCAGCTTTCGGACAGTGCGCAGGCACAAGCCGCGCGCGCGAAATACAGCTATGCGCCGGCCAATCACCCGCCGACCGTCATTCAGTGCGACACGTTGGCAGGCGACACGTGGTGGTCAGGCACGCTGATCGGACAACGTGCGCGCGACTGGACGAAGATCCTGACCGACGGCAAAGGCACCTATTGCACGACGCAACAAGAGGACAATGCCACGTTCGAAGCGCTCACCCGCGCGTCGAATGCACATCGCGTCGACCTGACACGTGTGGCCGTTTTGCGCTCAGGCTCCGATTTCGATCGCCCATATGACGGCCAGACGAGCGCCGACAACCTGCTCAACTACCAGGCGCAAGGCGGCTTCGGGCCGGCCGTGGCGAATCTGTTCCTGGCAGGCAATCCGCTCGTGCAGGATATTGCGAGCCATTGGGGCGCGTGGCGCGACGGGGTGCCGCAGCACTGAGTGTGCCGGCCGCGGCGGTCCGCCGCCGCGGCATGAACGGCGTCCAAAGAGGCGTATCGCTGTCCCAAGGATCGAGCAGCGAGGTCGTCGTATCGAACATGGTCGTGAGCTCCTTTCAAGGGCGCCCGCGCGGGCGCCGATGGCGGTAACGGCAGGCTTATTCGCCGGTGCGTGCCAGCGCGACGCCGTGTTGCGCTTCGCGGGCAGCGACTCGGTCGGCCTGCGTT
>CBJMQH010000726.1:0-2251 GCA_966431825.1 uncultured Trinickia sp. | reverse complement strand
ACCTTTGACCGACTCCTTGAGCCAGTACTCGACGGCCTTCACGTCATGGTTCGTGACACGCTCGATGTCCTTGATGCGTGCGGCGTCATGCGTCGAAAAGCGTTCGACGAGCTGCAGCAGGAATTGCTCGGAAGCGGCCGAAAAACGCGGCACTTCGGGCAAGCCCGCTTGCGAAAGAGCGATGAGCCAGTGAACTTCGACCGTCACGCGGTGGCGCATGAACGCGGCTTCGGAGAGCCAGTCGCGCAGTGCCTCGGTTTTCGAAGCGTAGCGGCCGTCGAGCGGCGAGAGGGCGGTCAGGGCAAAAAGCGTATCGGCGCGGGTATCGGACATGGTGAGGCGGCGCTTGCGTGGTGAGGCGCGCGCGCCGTAAGCATTGGGGGAAGCCGCGAATTTTACCACTTGCGCCGGCCGGCGTTCCCCCCGAGGGCGTTGCGCCGTGTTCAGTCGCGCGCGTTGGCCATGGAGACGACCGGCGCGAGCGTGGGCTGCGCCGCGGCGTTCGTCGGCATGGCCCAGACGAGCCATTGATTGCGCAGCACGACGAGTGCCGCGCAGGCGCAGGCCGCGAGCACGCCGAACGTGGCAAAGCCCATCTGATAGCTGCCCGTGCTTTCCTTGGCGATACCCATCACGACGGGCAGATAGAAGCCGCCGATCCCGCCGGCAGCCCCGACCACACCCGAGAGCAGACCTGTCTTGCCTTTCCAGCGATGCGGCACGAGCTGGAAGGTCGAGCCGTTGCCGAGCCCGAACGCCACGTAGAGGCAGACGAGGATCGCGATGCCTCCGCCAAGCGGGGGCATCCAGACGGCGAACAGCAGGTCGGCTGCCGAGATGACGGCGAGCAGCCCCATCAGGGCGCGTACGCCGCTCACGCGATCGGCCAGATAACCGCCGGCGGGCCGCACGATGGCGCCGAGGAACGCGAGCAGCGACATGAAGAGCCCGGCTTCGAGCTTCGGCATTTGATAGAGCGTGGTCAGGAGCAGCGTGACGTAAGAGGACATGCCGACGAAGCCGCCGAACGTGATGCTGTAGATGAGCATCATGACCCACGTGTCGCGCTCGGCGAGAACGGCGCGATAGCGCGACGGCAAAAGCGCGATCGCGCCGGCCGCACCGAGTACGGGAAGCAGCAGGACGCCTGTCTTGCCACCGCCGAACACGCCGGCCTTCACGGCGAGCACGAGCGCGATGAGGCCGGCGAGCATGGCCGCGAAACTGCCGAGTGCGCGTGGTGCGCTGCCGGCTTTCTCGCCGCGATCTTCGCCCCAGGCGATGAGTGCGAAGCCCGCGATCGCGAGCAGCGGCAGTGCGGCGGCCGTCGCATTCTGCCAGCCGAGGACCGAAGCGATGCGCGGGAACAGGAAGCCGTCGAGCACCGCACCGATGTTGCCGGCGGCGGCGAGCCCGAGCACGAGCCCCTGCACCTTCGGCGGATAGCTGCTGCCGGCCATCGGCAGCGCCACCGCAAAGCTCGCGCCGCCCACGCCGAGGAACACGCCCAGCACGAGCAGCACCGTGTACGACGGCGTCCCGTTGAGCGCCGGCAGCACGACGGCGGGCAACGCGGAGAGCAGCACGCCCATCAAGGCGACCGTTCGGCCGTTGGCGGACTGATAGAGGTTGCCGAGACCGACGCGCAGGATCGCCGCGGCCAGTACCGGGACAGCGACGAGGAAGCCCTGCTGAGCGGCCGTCATCGTCACATCCTTCGCAATGAACGGCGCAAGCGGGCCGTAGAGCACCCAGACGGTAAAGCCGGTATCGAAATACAGGAAGCAGGCGAGCAGCGAGCGCCAGTTGCCGCTCCCTAGCGCGTGTTGCAGGTTCTTCATTGGCGTCCTCGCGTCGTTGGTCGACTATCGTGTCTGATGAATGAGCGCGCTGCCTGCCGCCCCCTGTTGCGGTGCAGCGCGAGCCGTCCAAACGCAAGGTGTATGCCAAATGCCGCTTTTCAGGACGCTGGCGAGGCGGCCCGCCGGCCCCCGGAGCGGCGGCGAGCGGTGCTCGGCGGCGCTCCGTCAGCGAACCGTGCGCATGCTTCGCCGCGTGTCGGAACGGCGTCGGAGCAGCCCGGTCCTCACGAACTCGCGCCCTCATCGATGTCGTTCGCGCACCGGCGACGCGCGGCGGGCACTTTGCCCGTGCGCCGCGCGCGGCGATGGTGCGATGGTGCGATCGTGCGGCGATGCGGCGATGCGGCGATGCGGCGATGCGGCGATGCGCAGCGGCGAAGCGTCCGGGC
>CBJMQH010000725.1:0-2253 GCA_966431825.1 uncultured Trinickia sp. | reverse complement strand
CTCGATCCGAAGCTGGAGCGGCGCTGACGGCAGCGTGGCACGGTACGCGGCGATCGCCGTCGACAAGCGGGCACGGCGCAGGCCAATTTCGAGCGTGGCTGGAAGGCGCCTGCGCGGCAATCTGACCGTGCATTTCACTTGAAGGTGTGAGACGGCTGTTACGCCCGAGCGTTGATATACGTCAACGCCGCGATGCGCCCGGCGCGTCATTCTGCGTTTGCAGATCGCGCTTCGGGCTCGGCGGGATGAGCGGGTATTCTTCGTACTGCCCTTCCGGCGCTTGCTGCGCTCGCCGATGCAAGTCCTGGAGGCTCTCCCATGTCCAACATCCCTGCCCGCCCGCTCGCCGCGCTCCTCGTTTCATGCGTTCTCGCGAGCACGCATGTCTTCGCGCAGACGGAACCCGCCCCGGTCACCCACAGCGGCATCACGTACGTCACGGGTGGCATCGGCGAAGACGAAGTCCGTGCGTTTCACGAAGTCGCGCCGAAGTACAACTTGCGCATCACGTTCGCGACGAAAGCCGGCCACTATCTCTCCGACGTGAACGTGAGAATCGCAGAAGGCCAGCGCGAGGTACTCCATCTGCGCACAGAGGGTCCGTTTCTGTTCGTTCGTTTGCCTGCAGGCCACTATAAAATCACCGCGCGCGACCGGAATCTGACGGAAACGAAACAGGTCGTGGTACCCGCAAAGGGCGGCATCGACGTTCACTTTTACTGGGACGATCCCGATCGCCATGGCGTGATGCAGGTTTGCCGCAGTTGCCCGGTGAAGGATCGACAGTAGTTCGGCATCGAAATCGCGGCGCGGCGCGGCGGGTACGAACCACGCCCGCCGCCCGGCGTGAGCCTACCATCCCAGTTCGTCTTCGTCGCACTGGTAGGTGCGCAGCTTCTCGAGCTGTTTCGGGGTGAGCACCGCTTCGATTCGCTTGCGTGCGTCGGTGGCCGAACCGATCATCTGCTGGCGCATCGCGTCGATACTTTTGTATGTGTCGTCTATCGCGGCCGCATCGCGCTTGGGCGCCTCGTACAGATCGCGCAGCTTTGCCTGCTGGTCCATCATCTTGTCCATCAGCGCCCAGTGGCTGTGGCGCGTCTCATCCTGGATCCGATTGATTTTCGTTCGCTGTTCGTCCGTGAGATCGAGACCGCCTAGCCCGGCACCTTGCATCATCGCGCCGGGGCCCATGCCGAACCCTCGCATCATGCCGGGGCCGCCGCCGTAGCCCATCATGCCCCGGCCGTTTCCCCAGCCGCCCATCATGCCCGGCCCCGGGCCCAATCGACCGCAATCGGCACGCGGCGTGGCGTCCTGGGAAGCGGTTTGTGCGAACGCTGGTCCGGTCAGGGCAACGCCCATCACGCACACGAGCGCGCGACTACAACGCGAAACGAAAGTCATGGTCATCTCCACCAGCGTAGGTCTTGAACGTTCGCGTCGCCACAGCGAGCGCGGGCCCATACGCGATTCTGTGGAGGTCGACGGCGGCCCCGTTGATTTGCGTCAAGTCAGCGGCGGTTGTGCGTCGAGCGAGGCGACGCCGCGAGCAAGCGCGACCGGCAGGCCAGCGCAGGCTTCCGATCGATTGATGCAGGTCAACGAAGCACGTGCGACGGCGCCGAAAATGGCTCGATGCTTTGTTAAGAATGCGGTAAGGAAGCCGCCCGAATATGTAAAGCATCTGCTGGGAGGACTCGCGATGCTGACATCTGGATGCCTGCGCACACTTCGTTTTCTGTCTGTCGTCGGCGTAGTTGCCGCCGCGTCGACCGCCCACGCGCAATCTCCCGACAAAATCCTGAGCGGCTATACCGCACAGTCGGGAACCGTGGCCGTTCCCTCACGCGGCCAACAGTTCTTCACCGCCCGACACGGTCGGGACTGGGCTTGCGCCACGTGCCACGGCGCCGTACCGACAGGCAACGGACAACACGCGGCCACGGGTAAATCGATTGCGCCCCTCGCCCCCGCGTTCGATCCGGAGCGTTTCACAGACGCTGCAAAAGCAGAAAAGTGGTTCCGACGCAATTGCTCGGACGTAGTCGGTCGCGAGTGCACCGCCGGCGAGAAGGCGGATGTCCTGAGCTGGCTAATGACACTCAAGCGATAGCGCGGGGTCGATGTCGACGACAAGTGGGCCAACGTGGCGCGCAACTTTGCCTACCAGCCGAAGAAGGACTTGGCGGTCGACATGATTGGGCAGGTGAGGAGCCTCCGCCGCGGATCGGCGCTCTCGTTCCCGCAGGC
>CBJMQH010000724.1:0-2257 GCA_966431825.1 uncultured Trinickia sp. | reverse complement strand
GGGCTCGCGCGAGGCCTTGTTCTCGCTCGCGCAAACGGTCATCGACGGCTCGCGCCCCGATGCTATCGTGCTGTGCCCGAACCCGTTCTATCAGATCTATGAGGGCGCCGCACTCCTCGCCGGAGCGCAGCCGTACTTCGCCAACAGCGACCCGGCCCGCAACTTCGCCTCCGACTACGCGGCGGTACCCGAGGCCGTCTGGGCGCGCACGCAACTGCTCTACGTCTGCTCGCCGGGCAACCCGACCGGCGCCGTGCTGACGCTCGATGACTGGCGCGAGCTGTTCGCGCTGTCCGATCGGCACGGCTTCGTGATCGCGTCCGACGAATGCTATTCGGAAATCTATTTCGACGAAGCAAAGCCGCCGCTCGGCGGCCTCGAAGCTGCGCACCGCCTGGGCCGCGGGTTCGAGCGTCTCATCATGCTGTCGAGCCTCTCGAAGCGCTCGAACGTGCCGGGCATGCGCTCGGGGTTCGTTGCCGGCGATGCGGCCATTCTCAAGCGTTTCCTGCTTTACCGTACCTATCACGGTGCGGCGCTTTCGCCCGTCTATCAGGCTGCGAGCATCGCCGCATGGAACGACGAGGCGCACGTTCGCGAAAACCGCGAGAAGTACGTGCGCAAGTTCGCCACGGTGACGCCGCTGCTCGCGGGCGTGCTCGACGCGAAGCTGCCTGATGCCGCGTTCTACCTCTGGGCGAACGTGGCACGCACGGGGCTCACCGATACCGACTTCGCCCGCCGCCTCTACGCCGACTATAATGTGACGGTTTTGCCGGGCTCGTATCTCGCGCGCGACGCGCACGGCACGAATCCTGGCCGCCACTTCGTCCGCATGGCGCTCGTCGCCGACGAAGCCGAGTGCGTCGAAGGCGCGAAACGCATTGTCGAATTCTGCCGCGGCCTTGCTGGCTAGCGGCGCGCAAAGCCCGGCGTCCCGCCCGCACCGCCCGAATTTCAGCCATCCCGTCATCCTTTTTCGCGAAACCACGAATATGTCGCAACAACTTCAGAGCATCATCGATACCGCCTGGGACAACCGCGCCGAACTGTCCCCGAAGGCTGCGCCCGCCGAAGTGCGCGATGCCGTCGCCCATGCGATCGGCGAACTCGATCGCGGCGCGCTGCGCGTTGCCGAAAAGAAGGACGGCCAATGGGTCGTCAACCAGTGGCTGAAAAAGGCGGTCCTGCTGTCGTTCCGCCTCGAAGACAACGTGCCGATGCCGGCGGGCGGCTATTCGCAGTTCTACGACAAAGTGCCGTCGAAGTTCGCCAACTACACGGCCGAAGATTTCGCCGCGGGCGGCTTTCGCGTCGTGCCGCCGGCCATCGCGCGCCGCGGCTCGTTCATCGCGAAGAACGTCGTGCTGATGCCGTCGTACACGAATATCGGCGCTTATGTCGACGAAGGCACGATGGTCGACACCTGGGCCACGGTCGGCTCGTGCGCCCAGATCGGCAAGAACGTGCACCTCTCGGGCGGCGTCGGCATCGGCGGCGTGCTCGAGCCGCTGCAGGCGAACCCCGTCATCATTGAAGACAACTGCTTCATCGGGGCGCGCTCGGAAGTCGTCGAAGGCGTGATCGTCGGCGAGAACTCGGTCATCTCCATGGGCGTGTACCTCGGCCAAAGCACGAAGATTTACGACCGCGAAACCGGCGAAATCAGCTACGGCTTTGTGCCGCCGGGTTCGGTCGTCGTGGCCGGCAACCTGCCCTCGAAGGACGGTTCGCACAGCCTCTACTGCGCCGTCATCGTCAAGAAGGTCGACGCCAAGACGCGTGCGAAGGTCGGCCTGAACGAGCTGCTGCGAGGCGATTGATGGCAGCGCCGCAGATCGTCGTCTACGGCATTCCGAACTGCGACACGGTCAAGAAGGCCCGGACCTGGCTCGAGAGCCACGGCGTCGCGTTCGAATTCCACGACTTCAAGAAGGCGGGCCTCACCGCTGCAACGGTCAAGTCGTGGCTCGCCGATGTGTCGCTCGATGCGCTCCTGAACCGGCGCGGCACGACGTGGCGCGGCCTGCCCGACGCAGCGAAGGCCGCGGCCGAATCCGAAGCCGGCGCCATTGCGCTCATGATCGAGAAGCCCTCGGTCGTGAAGCGGCCTGTCGTGGTCGTGGACGGGCGCGTTAAAACGCTCGGGTTTTCGGCCGATCAATACGCGGCACTGTTCGTCTGATCCCGTACCGGGGCGCGAGCGCGATGCGCGACCAAGCCGTATCGCAGCCTGCACCCGAGCCGTCCCATCGCC
>CBJMQH010000723.1:0-2273 GCA_966431825.1 uncultured Trinickia sp. | reverse complement strand
CGATGATGTTCAGTGCAAGGTTCGGGATCCACAGCAGCGGATGCGCGCCGAACGGTGCGGACAGGAGCTCATGCACGAAGCCGCCCGCGCCCTTGATCTTGAAGTTGTAGTAAATCATCAGCACGAACACGCCGAGCGCGATGCCGATCGTGCCGTTCAGGTCGGCCGTCGGCACGATGCGGTGGTGCGAGATGACGCCGGACAGACCGAGCAGACCGATCACGCGGCCCGGCAGATCGACGGGGATGAAGTCGAGCGAGTTCATCAGCGCGACCCAGACGAACACGGTCAGCGCGAGCGGCGCGATGAAGCGGCGATTGCCGTGGATCATCGATTTCGATTGGTCCTCGACCATTTCGACGAGCATTTCGATCGCGCATTGGAAGCGGCCGGGCACGCCCGAGGTGGCCTTGCGCGCAGCGAGACGCAGGATCAGGATCGTTGCGAGACCGCAGACGATCGACCAGAAAAGCGTATCGAGATTCCAGACATGGATGTCGAAGATCGACGTCTGGTGCGCGGTGGAGAAGTTCTGCAAGTGGTGCGCAATGTACTCGGACGGATCCATGCGCGTGCCTTCGCTAGCTGCCATATCGTTAGTGCCACCCAAATTGTCGAAAATCTTCCGGTGCGAGGCGCTTTCGCTTCGCACCGCGCGTAAATGCCGCGCTGCACCGGTCGGCGCGCAGCTTATTGCCACGCGCACCGCGCCGCACGGCTTACACCGGCGTTCTGTCTGTTACCGCCAAGCGAGTGCGATCCAGTACGTCTTCAGCGCGAGGAGATAGGTCACGAGCAGCGGCAGCCACCGGACGTCGTGATACCAGACGGCGATCGCGACGAACATCGCTACCGTCACCCCCATCTTGAGCGCTTCGCCGATCATCCAGCCGAGGATCGAGTCAGCGCCGCTCTGCTTCTTAAGACGTGCCGCGAACAACGCGCTCGGCACCCAACAAATCGCTCCCCCCAGGAACGCCGACAGCGCAGCAGCGCCCGGCGGCGTATAAAAGCGCCACCAAACCAGCGTTGCAACCAGGGACAGAACCATTTGCGCCGCCACGACCTTGTATGGCGTGACGCGCGATGGACGACTCACGTTCGGACCGAACAGCTTCTCGGCCTCGGCCCGTGTGAGCGGAACGATATTCTTTTCTTGCTGCTCGGCATCCCACGAATCGCCTTCGTCATACCCTGACGGATGACGAACCGCGGACGGCGCTGTGCCGGAACTCCGCGCGCGTGCCGCTTCCCCGCTATGCCAGTTTTGGGGCGCTCGATTCGCCATCGCTGAAGTCTTCCTGCAAAGCCTGTGAACAGCACGCTGTGCGCTTTCGCGCGCGATTTCTTCCCGTGCTTCGTCCTGCGCTTTCGTCCCGCGCTTTCGTCCTGCGCTTTCGTCCTGCTTACGGGGCTGCCTAGCTAATAAATCCGGGCGATTGTAAGCGATAGTTGCAGGTGATTCAAGACTTTAGCCGCGACACGAAGATGCGTTAAAGCGACGTCCCAGCCTCGCCGGCATTGCATTGCAACCTGCGATCTGCATCGATCGCAGGCTGTGTGCGGCACCGCTCAGAGATGCAGGAGGAGCCAGGCGCCCAGGGCGCCGCTCACGAGGTAGAACGGGACCGAGATCAGATGGAAGGCGCCCCACGTGCGCGGCGTTTTCGCAAGGCGCACGGCGATGAGATTCGCGAGCGAACCGATCGCAATGCCGAAACCGCCGACACTGACGCCGAACGCAAGCGCCCGCCAGTCTTTCGTGAATTCAGCCAGCATGATGGCGGCCGGCACGTTGCTGATGCCTTGGGAAAGAACGGCGCCTGCGACGTAAGCCGACAAAGGCGTGCCGAGCCCGGCCGCCTCGACGGCGGCGTGAATCGACGGCAGCGAGGCCACGCTGCGCAGAACGATGAACATCAACGCGAAAATCAGCAGCAGGATGTAATCGATCTTGAGGACCGCATCGCGCCGCCACAGCAGGAAGCCGGCAGCAATGCCCGCGAGCGCGATGCCCGCGTGGTGCGCATCGGCCAGCAGCACGAATGCGACGAACAGCACAGCGGCGAGCGCAGCGTACGGCCGGTCGACGCGGTGCGTGGGCGGATCGCCCGACAAATCGAGGGGTGCGGATCGAAACAGTGCGACGGCCAGCCCATAGAGCATCAGCATCAGCACCGCGCAAAGCGGTGCCATGGCGGCAACGAAGCGGCCGAACGAGACCCCGCTCAGCTGCCAGACGAAAAGATTCTGCGGGTTGCCGAGCGGCGTCA
>CBJMQH010000722.1:0-2274 GCA_966431825.1 uncultured Trinickia sp. | reverse complement strand
GTACCGGTGATCTGATTGAACGAGCCCGCCGTGATGTTACCCATCGTCGAGCCGTCGTTCGTGAACTGCAGGAAGTCTTCGCCGCTCGTGAAGTTGCCCGTGATGGTGACCGTCGCCGATGCTAGCGTACCGGTGGCCGCATCGGTCAGCGTCAGCCCCGGATCGACCACGACGGGCGTCGATGGGGCGTTGTCGCCGGCCACGAATGCGGCCGAGCCCGAATCCGCCGTCAGCGTAAGTGGATTGGCGACATTGACCGTGTCCGTTGCCGCCGCGCTCGTTTTCGTGCCGTCGTTCGTCGCGAAGGAGATCGTGCGATTGCCGAGCGTCGTGCTCGTGGTGGAGAACGTCACCGCATCCAGCGCGTGTTGCCATTGCGCATCGGTGGCCGTGGCGCCGGAAGAGGTCAGCGTCATGACCCCCGTCGCCGCGTTGTACGAGCCCGAGATGTTGCCCATCGTCGAGCCGTCGTTCGTGAAGGTGAGCGTGTCGCCGCTATGGAACCCCCCGCTGACCGATATCGTCCCCGACGATTGCGTTGTATTGTCCAGATCGCTGACGGTGACGCTGCTGTCGATCGCTACGCTCGATCCGCCCGGGTAGCTCGTCACCGTATGCCCCGCCGTCGTGACGATCGGCGTTTGATCCGTCGCCGTAACGCTCACGTTTTTAGTCGTCGTATTGCTGGACGAGAAATAGGCGTCGCTCGTCAATGCGAAGCTGATCGTGCGGGTCGTCGTATTCGGCGACACGGCCGTATCCCTGTAGGTCACTGCACGGAACGCGTTCTGCCATTGCGTGATCGTGGCGGTGCCGCTCGCCGACGTCAGGGTCAACACACCGGTGCCGCTGCTATAAGAGGCGCTGATATCGCCGTAGGTCGAGGAATTGCTGTTCGTGAAGGCCAGCGAATCCTGACCGCTCACGAAATGGCTCGTGATACTGACCGTGCCCTGCTTCGCGGTGGTCGCATCGCCATCGGTCAAGGTGATTCCGCTATCGATCGCAACGGGCGTGGAGCTGGCGTTGTCGGCTTCGACGAAGGACGTGGTGCCCCCGCTGGCCGTCACGACCGGCGGCGACGACAGATCGACATAGGTGAAGTTGTTGAATGTCGGCGACAGGAAAAAGCCGTCCGTCTCGACGAACTTCAAAGTGGTAATGCCGGAAAACCCCGCGTTGCTCGAAAGATCCACATGACTCGTGGAACCGTTGATTGGCAATGATGCGACGATGCTGCCGGAGGAATTCAGTCCCTCGACGGTCACCGCGCCACCGAACGTGTCGACATCGAAACTCTGGACGGCCATCTTGTCGCCGTTTGTCAGCGCCATCGTCATCCACGTCAATTGCGTGCCCTGCGCATTGCCGAACAGCACGCCATCGGAGGGACCCGTGGTCAACGGCGGCGTGCCGCCTTGATTGACGGTTGTACTGTCGACGGCAAACTCGACAGCCTGATCCATCGTGTACGTGAAAGCACCGAGCGAAAACGACGTAACGCCTGCTGCGCCGCCTGGCGTCACGTAGCCGATTTCGGTGTCATACGTTTCATTCGTGACGGCCAACAATGCGCCATATTGCCGTTCGGCGGCCGTTGAAAAAATCACCGGCGTATGGACGGCGCCCGCGTCGTATTCGAGCACCCAATCGCCGCCCAGCGCCGCCGCACCGGTCGCATCGGTCGACGCCGCCACGTTTAGCTGGGTTATCGATGCGATCTGCTGCACGAGCGCCTTCCCGTCCGCATTTCGGGCGACATCGCAGCCGTAGATCAGAAAGTCGCCGCCGGGCTTCATGGCCGCGCCGATTTGCGCCAGCTCCGTGCTGTATGCGGACAGATCGCCTTCGTTGAGCCATGTGCTGCCAACCTGCACGTTGCCGTCGGCTCCGTGCGAAATGAGGTGAATCGCGCTCACGCCCTGATGCTGCTGCAGGTACTGCGCGATTTGCACCAAGCCGTCTTTGGTCGAATCGAGCACGACATATTGCGTGCCGGGAGGCAGGCCGGCGATGAGCGTTTGATAGTCGCTCACGTTCGAATCGATGAAAACGACCTGTTTGTCGGTCGATGTCGTCATCGCATCGGTGAAGCCGTGGATGGCGCGTATCGATTGCGGGTCGAGCGTGGAGGTCTTGTCGGCGGCCGCGCCTGTGGCCGGATCGGCGACCGAGGGCGGGAGCGCTGCGCCGTGCCGCGGCGTTGGGGCCGCGCTCGTGTTGGCGCCTGCTGCCGCTGCGGGCGAGAAGCCGTAGATCGCACGGATCGATGCC
>CBJMQH010000721.1:0-2278 GCA_966431825.1 uncultured Trinickia sp. | reverse complement strand
CGACGAGCTGGCTCCGGTGGCCGCTCCAGTGCCGTCCACCGCGCCGGCGGCGGGGCCCGTCGAACTTAGCAGACCGAACTAAAGGCCGGATCGGTTTCGCGATAGCGCCGTCTGCCGGGGGCAGCACAGCCGCATTTTCTGTTCGGCCACCGAGCCGCGCATCGTTCCAACAGCACGCCACGCGATGTGGGCATCCACGCTAAAGGGGTGCTGAGGTTTATCGAATAACTCACGAAAGGGAGGGGCCGCCATGCGGACCCGAAACCGTCGCCGCCGATCGCTGCCCGCACAGGGCCCCGTGATGCGGCACAGCAGCGCAGCGATTGCTGCCTTGCTGGCCTCGTATTTGTCTGGCACGGCGAACGCACAGACGCAACAATCCGCCGAGGTTCAATTCAACGATCAATTTCTTGCGGGCTCGGGCGGCCCCCGAATCGATATATCGCGTTTCTCGAAAGGTAATCCGGTTGCGGTGGGGCAGTACGACCTCGACGTTTATGTGAACGGCGAGTGGACGTTGCGGCGTGCTATCGCGTTTGTCGATTCGGGCGTGCCCGACCACGCTGCGGCTTGTTTTGACAAGGCACTGGTGACGGCCCTCGGCATCGACGTCTCGAAGCTGTCCAAGCAGGGGATGGATGCAATGCGCCAGGTCGACGCGGGTGGATGCGTTGCGCTCGCCAGCATCGTCGAGGGTGCCTCATACACTTATGACGACTCCGACCTGCGACTCGACATCACCGTGCCGCAGGCCCTGCTGCGGCGCACGGCGCGCGGGTCGGTCGATCCGTCGCTGTGGGACGCGGGCGTGCCGTCGGCAACGCTCGCCTATCAGGCCAACACGTTTCACTCGGGCGGCAGCGATCCGAACACGCAGACCTATCTCGGGCTGTCGAGCGGAGTCAATATCGGCAGCTGGCACCTGCGGCAGGACTCGGCGTTGACGTTTCGGTCGAAGGGGGGCAACCAGTATCAGAGCGTCGATGCATACCTACAGCATGACCTGCCCAAGTTGCGCAGCCAATTGACGATCGGCGATGCCTTCACGGACGGCTCGATTTTCGACACCATGGGCTTTCGCGGTGTGCAGCTTGCAACCGACGACAGGATGTTTCCGCAATCGTTGCGCGGTTACGCGCCCGTAATTCGCGGCATTGCGCATTCGAATGCGCGGGTCACCGTTACCCAGAACGGAAAAAAAGTGTACGAAACGACGGTCCCGCCCGGACCGTTCCAGATCGATGACCTCTCTGCAACCGGGTACGGTGGAAACCTGCTCGTGACGGTCACCGAAGCGGACGGTACGCAACAGTCGTTTACCGTACCGTTCGCCTCGGTCGCGCAGTCCTTGCGTGCCGGCACGAGCCGCTATGCATTCGTGCTCGGGACTGCCCGCGAGGTCAACCTGCCACATGCCGCGCTCTTCCAGGCCACGTACCAGCACGGGTTTTCGAATCTCGTCACGGGATATGCGGGTGCCATCGTTGCAGAGGGCTACGCCGCCGGCCTGCTCGGCGCCGCGCTGAATACGCCGTTCGGTGCCGTGGCGCTCGATGTCACGCAGGCGCGGGCCGACATTCGCAGCGTGAGCGGCACGACGGGGCAGAGCATCCGTCTCAGTTACTCAAAGTTCGTTCAGGAGACCGGAACGAATTTCTCGGCTTCGGCCTACCGCTATTCGTCGAGCGGCTTTTGGACGTTGCGCGATGCGTTGATAGTGCGTGGGTCCAGCGATGGCAGTAGCCAGGCGTTGGTATTTCGGCGGCGCAATCAGCTGCAGGTCACGGCGAATCAGACGATCGGCGCGCGCTGGGGAACGGTGTTCGCCACGATGACGGCCGAAGACTACTGGCAGCGCAGCGGCTCCAGCACGCAGTTTCAGGTTGGATACAACAACGGCGCGACCGTGTGGGGAATGCCGGTCGCGTACAGCCTGTCGGTTGCTCGGCAACGCGATACGCTCACCGGAAGGATGAACAATCAGTTTTATGCAACGGTGTCGGTCCCGCTGGGTCGCGGCTCGCAACGGCCTACCGTGACGACCTCGTTCGCGAACTCGAGCATCTTGGGTTCGAGCGAGCGGCTCAGCGTTTCGGGCGCCGCACTCGAGGACAACACGTTGACATACGGGGTCAATGGAAGCCGCGGAGCCGGCGCCAACTCGGGTGGCGGCAATGTGCAATACCGGTCGCCATTTGCCACGCTCACCGCGACCGCAAGCGGCGGCAGCGGCGTCTCCCAGTTTTCGGGCGGTATGTCGGGAGTCGTCGTCTTGCAT
>CBJMQH010000720.1:0-2280 GCA_966431825.1 uncultured Trinickia sp. | reverse complement strand
CGCTTCCTGATCGCCGCGCTGCTTTGCTTCACCGTTGCCAATTTCGCGGCTTGCGTATCGCCCGGCTATCTGTCGCTGCTGGCCGCGCGCGTGCTGCTGGCCGTGTCGGCCGGCCTGTACATGCCTAGCGCAAATGCGCTCGCCGGCTCGCTCGTCATACCGGCGCGCAGGGGTCGCGCGCTCGCGACCGTCCATGGCGGGATTACAGTCGCCGTCGCACTCGGCGTGCCGCTCGGCGCCTGGATTGGCGGCCACTTCGGATGGCGTGCGACGTTCGCCGGCATCGGCGTGCTGTCCGCGATCGTGACGCTCGGGGTGATGGTCGGCTTGCCGCGCGGGATCGGCACGCACCAGTCGGTACCGTCGCTCGCGCAGCGCGTGGCCGTCGGGCGGCAGCCCGCCTTGCTGGTCACCCTCCTCGTCACGACGCTGTGGGCCGCGGGTATCTGGACCATCTACCCCTATCTCGCGCCGTTCCTGACGGGCCGCCCCGGCTTCGGCGGCGAGCAAGTCGGCGCCGTGCTGCTGCTGTACGGTGTATTCGCCGGCATCGGCGTGTTCATCAGCGGCCGCACGATCGACCGCCTCGGCAGCGGGAAGGTACTGGTCGTCTGCCTGATCGTGATGACGCTGTCGTTCGCGAGCCTGACCGCGAGCGCACTGCATATGAAACCCGAGCATTCGCGTGTCGCGATCCTGATCGCGAGCGCGGCGTGGGGCGCGGCTGGCTGGGCATTCAACCCGGCGCAACAGAGCAAGCTGATCGGCATTGCTGGCCTCGATGTCGCGCCAGTCTCGCTGTCGCTCAATTCATCGTTCACGTATCTCGGCTTCGCACTTGGCGCGGCGCTTGGGTCGTTCATCGTCGCGTACCGCTCAGTAGTAGACATCGGCGCAATCGGCGGACTGTGCGAGCTCGCGGCGCTGCTCGTCACGCTGGTGGCCAACCGCCATGCCCGGTGGGCCGCGACGCCCGTGGAAGTCGCAGTCCAGACCGCTGCCCCGCACGCCGAACGTTCGACACTGACGTGACACGGCGCGTACGCAAGACACGCGAAGAAACGCCACGAGCCGGAAAGCAAACGATGTGTTGCACGACACCGACCGGGCTGCGGCGACCCATGGCGCGCGGCGGATCGGTTCTCCGCGGAAATCGACATATTTGACGGTGACACAATGACGAATGCGATCTCGCAGCACTACGATACGCTCCTTGCGGAGCACTACACATGGATGTTTGGCATTCCTTTCCGGGCCAAAGTGGATGAGCAAAGAAGACTGCTCGAGGCGCTGGGCATCGAGCCCGGTAAGCACGGAACGGCGTTCGATCTCGGCAGCGGGCCCGGATTCCAGTCGATCGCGCTTGCGTGCCTCGGCTTCGAAAAGGTTGTTGCTGTCGATACGAGTCGGGCTCTACTAGACGAACTCAACGGCCAGAAGGGCACCCTTCCCGTCGAGACGGCCCTCGCCGATTTGCGAGTCTTCGATCGCTTAGCCGTTCCTGGATCTGTAGAAGCGATCGTTTGCATGGGTGACACGCTCACCCACCTGGACAACATGCAGGACGTAGCCGGTGTATTTCAGAAGGCGCGAGACGTCCTGCAACCATCGGGCCTGCTGGTGCTGACTTTTCGGGATCTCTCCGTTGAGGTAACCGGTCTGGACCGATTCCTGCCCATTCACGCCGATAACGATCGCATCATGACGTGCGTGCTCGAATATAGACCGGACGTTGTCGTCGTAAATGACCTTATCCATGTGCGGGAAGGGGACGACTGGGTGCTTCGCAAAAGCAGTTATCAAAAACTGCGGCTGTGTCCCGATACGCTCGCGAATGAATTGACCCGCCTCGGGTTCACTGTCAGGAACAAGGAACGATTTGGCAGCATGCACGCGCTGGTCGCGCAGAAATGAACGCATGCCGTAGTCGGTTGCAAATCGTCGTGGTCGCGCCTCGACCACCCCGGGGCGTTACATCTGCGGGTGGTCGAGCCCACAACACCGGCTAAAATCTCGGCTTTATCCCTGGAACACGCCGATGTCCTTCGCTTCGCTTGGCCTGATCGACCCCTTGCTGCGCAATTTGCAGGCCCTGAACTACCGGACCCCTACGCCGGTGCAGACGAAGGCGATTCCCGCTGTGCTCAGCGGCAAGGACGTCATGGCTGCAGCACAGACCGGCACGGGCAAAACTGCGGGTTTCGCGCTGCCGCTGCTACAGCGGCTGGTGCAAAACGGCCCGGCAGTCTCCAGCAACCGCGCGCGTGTTCTGGTGCTGGT
>CBJMQH010000719.1:0-2282 GCA_966431825.1 uncultured Trinickia sp. | reverse complement strand
ATGGAGGCTTGATTGAATATGCGCTTTTGCGGCCGACTGACCCGCCTGTTGATCGTCGCGACCGCCTTTTTATCCGCTTGCTCGGGCGGAAACGACGCACAGACGGATACCTCGACCCTCGCATTCGAAATGAACGCAGGCGGACAAGCCAATGAGTTCTTCCGTCAAGGGCCCGTTGCTGCGCATCTATTGATGCGCTCGTCGACGAAGCCGAGATTGCTCGTCGTATTTCCCGCAGGCAACAGCGGCACGGGTATCTGGTTCGACGACACGGCCCAAGCAGTCAACTGGCATCTCGATGCGCCGATTGCACCGGTGAACACGACCGACAGTCTCGGGCGCCCCTTGCATGGCATTGCCGCCTATATTTCAGTAGACACGAGCAATTTGTCGATCCGCCAAGGGCTCCTGACTTCCGTGCGCTTCATGCGCGATTTCAATGGCGGCAATTCCGTGCCGAGCGCGATTCAGACGCAGCCGACAATAGGCGCCAATTCGATCGGCTGGCAGCGCTCGCGTGTAGACGGGGCACCGGGCTATGCCATGACGGTACAGGTTCTCGGCGGCGGCTCGGTTGGATCGAACGCGTCGGGCAGCCCCGTTCTGCGCGCAGGCGTCGGCAGCAGCCGACTTGCGTTGCGCATCGAAGCGCTCACGGGCGAAACGCCGCTTACGCCGATCACGCACGCCGATCTTTTCAACGCCGCCGTAAATGCCGACCCGCAAAGCCAAAACGTCGTCGAATTCCTCAGCTATCGCGACAAGCTCCTCGCCGGCTCGTGGCAATACGATACCTACTTCGGACGCGACACGCTGATTTCAGTCCGCATGCTGCTTCCGGTGCTCCAACCGACGGCGATCGAAGCCGGGCTCGGTGCCGTACTGAGCCGCCTTTCACCCGATGGCATGGTCGCGCATGAAGAAGGCATCGGCGAATTTGCGCTGATCGACAACGCGAAGAACGGCAGGCCGAACGATCCCACGCCGACGTACGACTACAAGATGATCGACGGCGACTACATGCTCGCCCCGATCATGGCCGCCTGGCTCATCGACGATCCGCGCGGTGCCGCACGCGCGAGCGCCTACCTCGCCCAAACGGGCACCGGCGGGCAGACGAACGGCGCACGATTCGTCACGAATCTCCTGCGCGTCGCCAATACCGCTCGGCCGTTCTCCCAGCAGAGCACCGTATCCAACCTCATTCACCTGCGCGCGGGGCAGATCGTCGGAAACTGGCGCGACAGTACCAACGGGCTCGGCGGCGGCGTCTATCCGTACGATGTGAACGCCGTGTTGGTGCCCGCCGCATTGCGTGCGGCAAGCCGCTTTCTCGCGAGCGGCCTGCTCGATCCGTATCTGAGTGCCGACCAACGCACCGCACTTGCCGATACGGCGCAGCAGGCTTCGGTTTGGGAATCGGCCGCGCCCGCGCTCTTCCAGGTCTCCACACCGCAATCGCAAGCCGCCTCCGCCATCACCTCGTACGCCGCAACGGCAGGTGTCCCGGCCGGCACGCCGCCGAGCGCGAACGTCGACTTCTATGCGCTCTCGCTCGATCAGAATGGCAATCCGATTTCGGTGATGAACTCCGACGGCGGATTCGCGCTCCTGTTCGGCACGCCTTCGGCCGATACGCTCACGCGCGTCGTCAGCGCGACCGTGCAACCGTTCCCAGCCGGGCTCATGACGGACGCCGGCATGCTGATCGCCAACCCTGCCTACGCCAGCACGTCGCTCTGGCCGAACTTTACCAATGCGGCCTACCACGGCACGGTTGTCTGGTCATGGCAGCAGGCGATGTGGGTGGCAGGGCTCGACCGGCAACTCGCTCGTACCGACTTGCCAGCCGACGTAAGAACGCTGCTCACCAACGCACGATTGACCGTATGGCAAGCGATATCGAACGCCGCCGACATGCGAGCATCGGAGATGTGGACGTGGTCCTATCTGAACGGCCGTTATGTGGCGGAAGCGTTCGGCACGCACGCCGCCGATGCGACAGAAGCGAACGCCGCACAGCTGTGGAGTACGACCTACCTGGCGATTCAAGACCCGAACCTGCGTGCCGGCAAGATGTGGTGGCAGGCGCTCGGGGGCCGCATGCCTGCGACGCCCCCGGGCATGGCGATGCGATAGCACGATCGGCCGGGCCCGCGCGCGCGGCCCGCCTCAGGCCGCGCGACTCGGCGACGCCGGCGGCGTTCCTGCTGGCGTTAGGAAGGGGGTCTCCTGTTGCACGTGTTCCGGCATTGCAGCCACAGGCTGCGCTGCCGGCAACG
>CBJMQH010000718.1:0-2286 GCA_966431825.1 uncultured Trinickia sp. | reverse complement strand
AACCATACGCTCGACCTCGGCCGTGGTCTCGGGATCGTTGTGGTAGGTGCCGGCAAATATGATGAAGTGCTCATACTCGAGCGTCTTCAGCGAGTTCTCGATCATCTTGGCGATGACGTCGTATTCTTTCCACGCCGGCACCATCACGGCGAGGTACTTTTCTTCGCGTGTGCGCAAGGCATCCGCATCGATCGTGACCGCCTTCTCGCCGCGCAGAAAGCGCCTCAATTCGGATATCCAGTAGTATCCATCCAGAAATAGATCGTCGATTGTACTGATAAAGATGACGATCGCCGTTGAGAATGCGATGGCATTCAAGGCGTCGAAATAGACGGTCCAAGTCGACGTATCGTGCATGTCTTCAACCGTTCGGTTGCTGCATTTCGCCACAACGTGCCGCGGCGCCCTCGTCGTGTGAACCACACGAGCCCGCGCAAGCGGACTGCCCCCCAGCACGGGCGCCGCGGCACGCAACCAATGGCCACGCAGTCATTGCCTGAAGCGCTGCCATTGCAGATATCATGTGGAGAATCGATCTGAATGACTGTACGAACTCGCACATTAACCGACACTTGCACGAATTCCTCTCGGCGCGCGATTTCTATTTTTAAATTCGATTACCTTGATAAGTCGAATTCACTGAAATAAGAACAGATCGTGCGCCGCCTCCGCGAAGGGGCAGCGCACGAAAATGGAGCGCACGCGTTCTACGCGCGTGCTTCAGGCGGAGCGCAGCGCGTGTAGCCCGTTCGCTACGGCGTTGTAGAGCATCGCCGGTTGCGCGGCCGAGCTGCTGACAGGCGAGAACGTAGCCGGAATGTGGAGCAACGCCTCGACGATACGTTCGCTCGCGTGCCCATCGCCGTACGGGTTCGTTGCATGCGCCATCGAGTCGTATTGCGCTCGGCTCGTGAGCAGGGCATGTACCTCGGCCACGATGCGCGCCGTATCCGTGCCAACAAGGCGGGCCGTTCCCGCGCGTACGGCTTCGGGCCGCTCGGTCGTCTCGCGCGTCACGAGCACGGGCTTGCCGAGCGCCGGCGCTTCTTCCTGGATGCCGCCCGAATCGGTGATGATCAGATACGCCTTGGACATCAGATAAACGAACGGCAGGTAGTCTTGCGGCTCGATCAAATGCACGTTGCTCTGTTCGCCCAGCACCGCGTGAACCGGCTCTTGCACATTCGGATTCAAATGGACCGGATAGACAAGCTGAACATCGTCGTGCAGTGTCGCCACCTGGCGCAGCGCTTCGCAAAAGCGCATGAACGGCTCGCCGAAACTCTCGCGCCGATGCCCTGTCACGAGCACGAGACGCTTGCACCGGTCCAGAAACGGGTACCGTGCCGCGATGCGATGCTCGAGCAATTCGTCGCTGTCGAGCCGCGCTTTCACTTCGAGCAGCGCGTCGATGACCGTGTTCCCGGTCAGGACAACTTGAGATGCGGGCGCCCCCTCGCTGAACAGGTTGTGCTTCGCCTGCTCGGTCGGTGCAAAAAGCCACGACGAAACGGCATCGGTCACACGGCGATTGAGTTCCTCAGGCCACGGCGACCAGACATTGCCCGTGCGCAACCCCGCCTCGACGTGCCCCACCGGAATATATCGATAAAAGGCCGCGAGGCTCGCCGCGAGCGTGGTCGTCGTGTCACCGTGCACAAGTACCGCATCCGGCTGCCATTCGTCGTAGACTGCGCCGAGCGATTGCAGAATCCCCGAGGTCAGGTCGCCGAGCGATTGCCCCTGACGCATGAGGTCCAGGTCGTAATGCGGTGTGATGTCGAACAGGCTCAAGACCTGATCGAGCATTTGGCGATGCTGCGCCGTGACGCAGACGCGCGAGTCGATGTTGGCTTGGCGCGCGAGTGCATGCACGAGCGGCGCCATCTTGATCGCCTCCGGGCGTGTTCCGAAAACCGTCAACACCTTCTTCATGTGATCCCTCGTTTATTCGTCGGCAAGTGCGTTCGTCCAAGTGCGTTCGTCGCCGGTTCTTTTCAGTAGGACCAGCACCTGTCAACAACGTTACAGAACGCTTGCCCCATCGTCTGTGGGAGGCCGCTCAAAGTACGCCCCCGGGCGGCGGCAAAAGCCAAGCGCACACCACCCGAGCGGTACGAAGTCATTTAGCCGAGGTACCGTCAACCCATGTGAAGCCGAGGTTCGTCACTCCGGTCACCAGACTTTCGAAGTCTTGCAGCGCCGGCAACTTGAGACTGGGCTCCAGCCAGTAGGGGTGGAAGAAGAAGGACGCGAACCCGTCACGCACGACGAGTGCGTACTGTG
>CBJMQH010000717.1:0-2293 GCA_966431825.1 uncultured Trinickia sp. | reverse complement strand
GTCGCTGATCCGCGGCAGCGCCGAATCGGGGAAGGCGTGAGCGAGCATGCAGCGCATATCGGCCACCTCCGCGTCGGTTTCCGGTTCGCGCAGCGCCACGATGGTTTGCAGGCCCAGCCGCGCGCCATCGTTCGATACCGCACGACACCAGTCGAAGAACTCTGCGTACACGCGCCGCTGCTCGCCGCGCGAGCAATCTTCGGCAGAAGCGAAATGCTCGAAGGCACCGATCGTGACCAGTGCATCGAACCGCTTGGCCGGTGCAAACTCCTGCCAGGACACGAACTGAACGTCGACCTGCCGCTGGGCAAGTCCCGCCACATACGCGTATTCCTGCTCGCTAGGCGTGACGCCCGTGGCCGAAGCGGCCCCGGCATAGTCGAGCGCGTAGCGCAGCATGGCACCCCACCCGCAGCCGATGTCGAGCACGGTACTGCCGGGACGCACGCCGGCGAAATCGGCGAGTCGGGCGAGCTTGCGGTGCTGCGCCTCTTCCAGCGAAGCGGCCCCCTCCCAGAGCGCCGCACTGTGGGCGCGATAGCGTCGATCGAGAATCAACGCATAGAAATCGTGATCGACGTCAGCGCGGCATACGATATCTTCGCTCGTCTCCACCATGTCCTTATCTCCACTCTCGCCCACGGCCCGGGCGATTTCCAGCTTGTTTTATTTCCGGCCGACGCAATTTCGACAGATGCGCCGGACTCGGATGGACAGCACGTCGACATGAACAACCGGCTTATTACGCCGCTGCGAGAAAAATCGACGGTCTTTATTCAGACTTATTGCGTTGAAACTGTTTACATCGAAAAGAACGCTCCGCACCGGCAGTGCTCGCGAACGGCAAAGCGCATTGTGCGAATCGGCTGACGGTCGTGCCGGCATTCACGCCGGCATTCACGCCTATCGACATCCCTGTCGATACAGTTCAAGCAAGAGCGCTTCAATTCGAAGAAGGACCGCGACTTTATCCCAGCAAAACGCGATGGTCAACTCTGGTGCATGAACGCAATTAAGCGTCCACTGCCAATATTTTAGTGACACCTAAATTTATACGCGATGTTGCCCGGTATTTTTGGCAGATCCGAGTGCGGTTCACTCGGATATCGCCGCCGCATTTTCCGCCGTCGATGCACGTGCGAGCACGCCGAGCCGGGCAATGGCGACTTTGAGCTCTTCGGTCCATCGATAGCCCGCATTCAGACGCAGGCAATCGTCGAAAGCGCCGCCTTCGCCGAACAGATGGCCCGGGGCAAAGCCGATACCTTCGACACGCGCGCGTTCGAACAGCGTACGGGTGCTGACAGGGCTGCCCTCGATCGCAGGCAGCCGTGCCCATAGCACGAAACCGCCGGCCGGATCGGTCACCTCGGTGCCCTCGGGAAAATGCCGCAGCACCGCTTCGCGCATTGCGCGCTGCTGCGCGCGCAGCGCTGTCTTCAACCGCCTCAGGTGCAAGGCGTAGCCGCCGCTCTCCAGCATCTCCGCGACAGCCGCTTGCTGCAACTCCGCCGTGCCCATACTCGTCGTGTACTTGAGTGCTTTCACGCGCTCGGTGAAGCGCCCGGCCGCAATCCAGCCCAGTCTGAGGCCCGGGCACAAGCTTTTCGAAAACCCACCGCACAGCAACACGTTCCCCCCCGTGTCGAATGCGCGCACCGGCCTCGGTCGCGTCTCGCCGAAGCACAGGTCCCCGAATATGTCGTCTTCGATGAGCGGTACGTCGCGCTCGCGCAGGAGGGCAACCAGCGCGGCTTTCGCCTCGTCGCTCGCCACGCTGCCGAGCGGGTTGTTCGCGTTCGCTACCGTCAGTACGGCCTTGATCGGTTCGCGGTCGAGCGCATCGCGCAACGCATCGAGATCCATACCCGTGCGCGGATGACACGGTATCGGGTACGGCGTGAGTTCGAGTGCGCGGAACATCTGAATCAGCACGAAGTAGGTCGGCGACTCGACCGCGACCACATCGCCGGGACGCGTCACCGCGCGCAGCGCGAGGTTCAGCGCCTCGACGCAGCCGTTCGTCACGACGAGCTCGTCCGGATCGAGCTCGCAGGCGTACTGGATCGCCTGACGCGCGATTTCGCGCCGCAGTCCCTCGAAGCCCGTGCCGCGCACATGCGAGCCCACGAGACTGCGGTGCTGATAGGCAAGCCGTCGCATCATCACGCTGAATCGCTCGACCGGATAGAGCGCCGGCTCGCCCGAGGCCAGATCGAGCCGCACCGCGCAGGGCGTACCGACCATCGCGAGGTGGTCGTGTCCGCCCACCCAGCCATGCTGGAGTCGCTGG
>CBJMQH010000716.1:0-2300 GCA_966431825.1 uncultured Trinickia sp. | reverse complement strand
ATGATCCGCAACTAGGTGTTTCCCTAATAAGGCCATCGCCAACCGATCCCTACTATCGCCGAAGTTGATCGGGCTGCACCGGCGCGGATTGGATCGAGCGCCCGAGTTTGCGGCCATCGCTTTGCATCATCGGGTTGCCGACCGGCAGCACGCATTTTGGAGATCTCTTAATGAAAAAAACCCTCATCGCCCTCGCCGCACTGGGCTCGTTCGCAGGCGTCGCACACGCCCAGAGCACGGTTACGCTGTACGGTGTTGTTGACGCAGGCATCGCTTACACGAACAACATCGCTAACGGGGCCAACAGCGGCCACGCATTCCAGATGCTGAGCGGCAACGAGTCGGGTTCGCGTTGGGGCCTGACGGGCGCTGAAGACCTCGGCGGCGGCCTGAAGGCAATCTTCAAGTTGGAGAACGGCTTCAACATCACCAACGGTACGGCAAGCCAAGGTGGCCGCATGTTCGGCCGTCAAGCGTTCGTCGGTCTGTCGAACGGCAGCGCCGGTACCGTCACGCTGGGTCGTCAGTACAACCCGCTCCAGGACTTCGTCGCTCCGCTGGATGCAGCTTCGATCCTCGCCAGCTACGCAACGCACCCGCTCGATAACGACAACCTGAACAACTCGTTCCGCACCGACAACGCCGTCAAGTACACGACGGCTAACTTCGCCGGCTTCCAAGCTGAAGCGATGTACGCGTTCTCGAACGATACGAATTTCGCGAACAACCGTTCGTACAGCGTTGGCGTCAGCTACGGTCAAGGCCCGCTGAACGTTGCTGCAGCCTATGTCCGCGCGAACCTGCCGAACATCAACACGGGCGGCGCGATTCCGTCGGACGCAACGTTCAGCGCAGCTCAACTGAAGAATGCATCGCGCATGGACCAGTGGGGCGTGGGTGGTACGTACGCCTTCGGCCCGGCGACGGTTGGCCTGCTGTACACGGGTTCGCTGTTCACGAACGCAGGCTTGCTCCTGTCGAACGCGACGGCCAACTCGCTGCACTTCCACAACTTCGAAGGCAGCTTCCGCTACGCGCTGACGCCGGCTCTCCAACTGGTTTTCGCCGAAACGTATACGCGCGTTTCGCAATCGGGCCAAGGTGGTCACTACCTGGAGTCGAGCCTCGGTGCTGACTACAACCTGTCGAAGCGTACGGACGTCTACGCGAACGTGTTCTACGAAACGACCTCGAACAACCTGAAGGCTAACCTCCAAGGCAGCGGCTCGACGTTCTCGACGACGAACAAGCAGGTCATGGCCCTGGTCGGTATCCGTCACAAGTTCTAAAGCAACACGTGCGATCTGTCCGCGCTTCGGCGCGGACGGACGACAGCGCGAAAGCCGTACCTTCGAAGGCGCCAGCTTGCTGGCGCCTTTTTTGCGTTTGGCCGGCCGCTTTTCGTTCCGGCCGGCCGTCGTCGCAGCCCCCCGCCGTTCGGACTTCGAACCAACCACCCCGCCCGCCACGATAAGCCGCATGCGCCCGCCCGGCCTCGGGCACGCCGCTCCGGTACAATTCCAGGCATCGCCCCGGCGCCGCGTGCACCTGCATGCGTATCGCCGACCGCCCTTTTCGTCGTCTGCGTTGCCGACCGCTCGCGGCCGGGCTCAACGCCGCCGGACTCTTCGCTCAAGCCTTCTTCTGCCCATGCCCACGAATCAAGCTCTCTTCGAACGTGCCCAACGGTCCATTCCGGGCGGCGTCAACTCGCCCGTCCGTGCGTTCCGCTCGGTAGGCGGCACGCCTCGCTTCGTCAAGCGCGCCCAAGGCCCCTACTTCTGGGACGCCGAAGACAAGCGCTATATCGACTACATCGGCTCCTGGGGCCCGATGATCGTCGGACATGTGCACCCTGAAGTGCTCGAAGCCGTTCAGCGCGTACTCGTCGACGGCTTCTCGTTCGGCGCCCCGACCGAGGCCGAGATCGACATCGCCGAGGAAATCCGCAAGCTCGTGCCGTCGATCGAACAGGTCCGGCTCGTCTCGAGCGGCACGGAAGCCACGATGAGCGCGCTGCGCCTCGCGCGGGGCTTCACGCAGCGCAATCGCATCGTCAAGTTCGAGGGCTGCTATCACGGCCATGCCGACAGCCTGCTCGTCAAAGCCGGCTCCGGTCTGCTGACGTTCGGCAACCCGACTTCGGCCGGCGTGCCCAGCGACATCGCCAAACACACGACGGTGCTCGAATACAACAACGTCGCGGCGCTCGAGGAAGCGTTCGCGGCGTTCGGCGGCGAGATCGCCGCCGTCATCGTCGAGCCGGTCGCCGGCAACATGAATCTCGTGCGCGGCAACCC
>CBJMQH010000715.1:0-2300 GCA_966431825.1 uncultured Trinickia sp. | reverse complement strand
CCTCGGCCGCAGACAGGCCGCCGCGACCGCGGCCGGTGATCGCCGGCCACAGCAGCAGGCCGCCTGAAACGACGAGGATCGCGATCAGCAGTAAGTTCGTGTAATCGGTGAAAAACGTCACGAAAGAGTCCGTCGAAAGGAAAGAAAACGAAATGGGCAATCCGGCCATTATAAAATAACCGCTTGACGCAGGTGGCGGCTCCCCACGGGGGCAACCGATAAACGCAGCCCGCGTCGGGCGTTTCCTCACTACCGACCGATACTTCCCATGCACAAACTCGTCCTCATCCGCCACGGCGAATCGACGTGGAACAAGGAAAACCGCTTCACCGGCTGGGTCGACGTCGACCTGACCGAACAAGGCGCACGCGAAGCCCGGCAGGCCGGCCTGCTGCTCAAGGAAGCCGGCTACACGTTCGACATCGCCTACACGTCCGTTCTCAAGCGCGCGATCCGCACGCTCTGGCACGTCCAGGATCAGATGGACCTCATGTACATCCCCGTGGTCCACTCGTGGCGCCTGAACGAGCGCCACTACGGTGCGCTCGCGGGCCTGAACAAGGGCGAAACGGCCGCCAAGTACGGCGACGAGCAGGTGCTGATCTGGCGCCGCAGCTACGACACACCGCCGCCCGCGCTCGAGCCGACCGATCCGCGCGCGTCGTTCGACGACCCGCGCTACGCGAAGGTGCCGCGCGAGCAGTTGCCGCTCACCGAATGCCTGAAGGACACCGTCGCCCGCGTGCTGCCCGTCTGGAACGAATCGATCGCCCCCGCGATGAAGGCCGGCAAGCAGGTCCTGATCGCCGCGCACGGCAACTCGCTGCGGGCGCTCATCAAGTACCTCGACGGGATCTCGGACGCCGATATCGTCGGCCTGAACATTCCGAACGGCGTGCCGCTCGTCTATGAACTCGACGACGATCTGAAGCCGATCCGTCACTACTATCTCGGCGATGCCGAGGCCATCGCCAAGGCGCAGGCGGCTGTGGCCAGCCAAGGCAAGGCCGGCTGATACCGGCGCCGGCCCGGCAAAGACGCTGGCAGCCCCACGTCCCGCCGGGCCGCGCGCGAACCCGGGCGTCGATTCGCTGTCGAATCGGCGTCGATTCCCCGCCCTGCCGCCCTGCTGCGAGTCGAGCAGTTATACTTGACCGTCCTTTAGCCCTCGGCACCTCCTCACGTTTTCCGACCGCACCAGACTCTATGCGCACGAAACTCAAGAATATCGGCTTGATCGCCGCTGGCCTCGCAACCGGCGTCTTCGCCACGCTGCAATTTTCCGTGGCCGCGCAGCAGCAAGCTGCCACCGCGCCGCTACCGCTCGACCAGTTGCGCCTCTTCGCCGAGGTCTTCGGCCAGATCAAGCATGACTACGTAGTGCCGGTCGACGACAAGAAGCTGTTGACCGAGGCCATCAAGGGCATGGTGTCGAGTCTCGATCCGCACTCCTCGTACCTCGACAAGACCGATTACCAGGAATTGCAGGAGCAGACGAAGGGTCGCTTCGCGGGCCTCGGCATCGAGATTTCGCAGGAAGACGGGCTGATCAAGGTCATCTCGCCGATCGAAGATACGCCGGCATTCCGAGCTGGGCTGCGCCCCGGTGACCTCATCACGCGCATCAACGACAAGCCCGTACGCGGCATGACGCTCGATGCGGCGGTCAAACAGATGCGCGGCGAGCCCGGCACGAAGGTCACGCTGACGATCTTTCGCAAGACCGACGATCGCACGTTCCCCGTCACGGTCACGCGCGCCATCATCCGCGTGCAGAGCGTGAAGTCGAAGCTCGTCTCGCCCGGCTATGCTTATGTCCGCATCACGAGCTTCCAGGAACGCACGGTGCCGGACCTCGTGACGAAGCTGCAGGACATCGCACGCGAGCAGCCGAACCTGAAGGGCCTCGTGCTCGACCTGCGCAATAACGGCGGCGGCCTGCTGCAAAGCGCGGTCGGCGTGGCCGGCGCATTCCTGCCGCCCGACTCGGTCGTCGTCTCCACGAACGGCCAGATCCCCGATTCGAAGCAGGTCTATCGCGATACCTACGAAAACTACCGCCTGCCCTCGTTCGACAACGATCCGCTGAAGGACCTCCCGGCCGTATTCAGAACCGTGCCGATGATCGTCCTCACGAACGCGTACTCGGCATCGGCATCGGAGATCGTCGCGGGCGCGCTGCAGGATCAACATCGCGCACTGATCATGGGCAAGACGACGTTCGGCAAGGGCTCGGTGCAGACCGTGCGCCCGTTGACGGCCGACACGGCGCTGCGCCTGACCACGGCGTACTACTACAC
>CBJMQH010000714.1:0-2319 GCA_966431825.1 uncultured Trinickia sp. | reverse complement strand
TTCGATATTTTCATGGGTGGAAGCTCGCCCGCACGATTTCGTTCGGTTCCCTAACCGGCCAACAGTCCCAAGGTTCTCGCCTCGTATATCGCCTCGGCCCGCGAAGTCACTTTCAGCTTGCTATAGATGCGGCGTACGAACGTTTTCACGGTGAATGGAGACAGTTCCATGAGCGTGGCGATCTCCTGCGCCTTGAAGCCCTTGGTGATCAATTCGAGCACTTCCTTTTCACGGCCGGAAAGGGGGGAGGGCGGAGCCGAAGGCGGCGTGAGGTCTTGGACGCTGCGCGCCCGAAGACGGGCGATCATTTGTCGGGCGATGATCGGGCTGATCGGACTGCCGCCGCTCGCGATGCTGCGAATCTCATCGACAAGCCGCGCAGGCGAGCGGTCTTTCAGCAGATAACCGGCCGCACCTGCCTCGATCGAATGCATGACATTTTGTTCGTCGGCATACGTCGTGCTGACCATGATGTTGCATGCGGGCCAGCGCCTGGCGGCGGTGCGGATGACGTCGAGGCCGGACCCGTCGGACAGCGCGAGGTCGACCAGCAGCACGTCGGCGGGCATGCCGTCGAGCAGGGCGAGCCCTTCGGTCCGCGTGCTTGCGACGCCCACGAGACGCATATCGGGCATGGCGCTCACGGCCTCGCACAACTCGTCCCGAAATCGCGCACCGTCTTCGACGATGGCGACGTCGATAGCGCGCGGCCTCGCGTCGAGCGGCGCGGAAGATACGGCGGCGAGAAGCTGCGGGCACATCATCGAATTCTCGAGGGCAAGCGAAAGGGACGCGAAGGCGCGGTCCTCCCGATCGTTGAGGGATGACGGCTGCTGAGGCATGGTCGGTATGTCGCTATCGCGCGGCGTGCCGATTCTTGACGCGGCTGTTGTTCGCCGATAGCGGCAATGAGCGGATGGTCCCCAAGCACCGCGGCCCGAGCGGTTGCATTGTGTGCTGCTGGCTCCGATTCCCACTATCCATACCGATGAGCGTCGACGGCATCCCCCGACGCATCGACCAGCCCAGTATAGGGGCGGCCTTTTGGATGGAATTGACTCAGCGTCTCAATTGCGCAGATGTTTTGCTTGGGAGTAACCCTTAACCGGCAAGCACGTACGCGCTTACTTCGATGCTCGCCGGCACGACACTGAGTTAAGCCCGGTGCGCTAGGTTTCCCGGAGGCAGGATGCAGCGGCAGCGCGATGTCAGCCTCGCTCGGATGGTTCGCCCTCCGATGCGCCGAACGCGACAAGTGCATCGGCGGGAATTGCTTTGGACCACAAGTAGCCCTGTCCCATGTGGCAACCGATGTCGGCGAGCCAGTCGGCCAACTCGCGCGTCTCGACGCCTTCGGCGACGACATCGAGCCCGAGGCCATGCGCCATGGCGACGATGGCGTTGACGAGGACCTGGCCCTTCTTCGATTCGCCGGCCGGTTGCGTAAAGGAGCGGTCGATTTTCAGCGTAGAGATGGGAAAGCGCGTGAGATAGCCGAGGGCAGAGTAGCCGGTCCCGAAGTCGTCGATAGCGACACGCAGGCCCATTCGATTGAATGCGTTCAGCGCCTCGAGCGTCGCCGCGTGATTGACGAGCAGGATGCCTTCGGTGATTTCGAGTTCGATCCATTCCGGTTGGCAGCCGGTGTCGGACAGGATGTGCTGCACGACGGAGGGCAGATCGCTCAGATAGAACTGGCGCGGCGAGAGATTGATTGCGATGTGCCGCGCGCGTTCCCCTCGCGCATTCCAGCGGCAAGCCGTCTCGCAGGCATGGCGCAAGACTTGTTCCGCGAGCGGCACGATGAGACCCGTATCTTCGGCAATGCCGATGAAATCGCCGGGCGGTATCCAGCCTCTTTCCGCATGGCGCCAGCGCAGCAGCGCTTCGGCGCCGACGATGCGCCCCGTCGCGAGTTCGACCTTGGGCTGATAGTGGACTTCGAGCTCGCTACGCGGGATCGCGCGACGCAGATCCGCTTCGAGCCGCAGGCGTTCGACGGCGCGGTCGGTAATGTCGCGCGTATAAAACTGCACGTTATTGCGACCGACATCCTTGGCCCGATAGAGCGCGCCGTCGGCGTAGCGCACGAGTTGCGCGGCGGTATCGCCGTGATCAGGGAACATTGCAACGCCGATGCTGGCCTGGACGACCAGCTCGCGGCCGTCGAGCTGTACGGGCGCGGCGACGGCGGCCAGCACACGTTCGGCGATGGCGCGGACTTCGGCGGCATCCCCCACGTGTGGCGCGATGACGATGAATTCGTCGCCACCGAGGCGGGCGACCGTGTCTTCGGCGCGCACGTTCGAAAGCAGACGC
>CBJMQH010000713.1:0-2325 GCA_966431825.1 uncultured Trinickia sp. | reverse complement strand
CCGCCAATGGCCCCGCCCGCACATCCCGTTCCAAGCGCAGCGGAAGTCGCACACCCCAAAGCTGCATGGGCAAGGTCATAGCCGATCGAGCCTGGAGGAATAATCGAGCCCGCGGCCTCCGCCAAAGTGCCTATCGCGTTGGCGAGGACCGATCCAACACTGGGCACCGCATCAGCTTGAAGATTCCGAAGATAACTGCCGCCCTTGATGGCCGTCTGCACGCCCGCTTCAAGCGTGGCTTGCGCCGCAATTGCCATCGCCTGCTGCGAGAATGTAGTAGCCGTCGCCTGCGTCGCCTGCGCAACGGAGGTCCCCACAACCGGTGCCGTTCCGGCCATCTGCCCAAGCGTCTCAACGCCGCCACCCACCGGCTTCGCCCAATCGGCCACACCGAGCGAACCCGTCGACGAATTAACCGTGATCCCGTTGGTAATGCCTGCCGTCAGCATCGCCACGCCCACGGACTCCGCGATGCCTGTCAGACTGAAGTTCCCGCTCATAACATCCGAGGCGAGGGAACTCACCAACGCCGAGAAGGCCGCATTCGCAACCGCCGCTTCCAACGAGCCAGCTGCAGCACCAACCAGCGCTGCGCCCGCACCCGCCGTCACGACCGACAGCGCAATCGCCACCGCCATCTCGATGACCTGCATGACGCCGAAACCGCCCTCAGCGGTAAAGCTCGTGTGCAGGTTGTCGCTGACGCTCGTTTGCGTGAAGTTGCCGCCCAACTGCTGCTGCAGCGCCGTCAGCATTTGCTGGGTGCCCGCCAGATCGACCGTCCCATCAGCATTGAGCTTTTGCAGTGCGCCACCAATCTGGTTCAACGTCTGTACGTTGAGGTCCATGTTGGCCGCACTCATGAACCCGCCGGGCTGCACCTGGGTACCCGTCGTATCAACGTACCCACCCTTAACCGAGCTCCAAAGGTTCCCGACGTCAACTTGGTTCGCCTGATTCGTCAGCGACTGCGTGTTAACAGTCAGCGTGCCCGAAGCGGCAATCGACCCGGTGTTGAGGACGCTGCCCTGACCGTTCTTGTCAAAGTTCAGCGTAACGTCGGTGCCCTGGATGTTCCCGCCCGCCGACAGCGCCGTCGTCGTCGACGGCAGATAAACCTGCGGCATCAATGCCGTAATCGTCGGGCACTGATCCTTGCCCACCGCCGAACAACTCGGGTCCGGCACCGTCTGTTCGACGTACCACAGCATCGGCCGATCAAGCGCCGTGATTTGTGCCTGCGTCAGTGCCTGCCCCAGTTGAACGTTGTTCGCTTTGGCATAGTCGAGCGCGTTGCCGTACAGATACCCCTTCTCCTGCTCCGTGACCGACAAGGTGTTCTGGCTGTCATAGCTCAATCCGTCGACGAACGTCGCCTTGCCCGTCTGCTGCAATGCCGCCTGTTGGAGCAGTAAGTCCTCCTCTTGCGGGTTGTAATAGAACAGCGTCGAGCTCGGTTGCAGGTTCGAAGGCAGATTGCTTAGCAGTACTTGCGGGCTGTATGTCGTCTGCGAGGTATTGCCGAGCGAGGCGTCCACGAACGACGCTTGGCCCGCAACCGCCGTAGGGACCGCCCCGGTACCGACTGCCCGCGGCAGCGAAATGTTCAACCCCGGCAGCGTCGCCGGGCTCAGCGAGATCACCTGCGACGGGGCGTTCACACGTGGTGTGTACGTGTTCGCCGTCGTAATGCCGTTGATCAATCGCTGCCCGGTGAGCGCCACCGAGGTGCCGAGCACATTGCCAACGTTCTGAATCTCGCCGCCAGACGTGATCGTCAAATTCGGCGCCTCGATCGTCGCCGCAATGTTGCCGACCGGCTGCGGCGGATTGATCGAGCCGCCAACGTGCGTATATGCGGAGCCGTAAAGCGCAATGCACTCTGCGGCGGAACCACACGCCCAAATGTCGTGGCGCTTGTCCGAGCTGAAACCGCCCGTCTCTTGCACCCAATGCGAGTGCCAATAGGCATTCAGCGTCTGGCCTCATTGATCACCGGTCCCGCAACGTTGACCGTCGCGCTCGAACCCGCCGAGATCAGGCTGCCGATGTTCGTCAGGCTTCCCGCATTGACCTTCAGGTTGTTGCCCGCGCTGATCACCGACGATGTGCCGGACTGCTGATCAACGTAGGCTCACAGTAGCTCTCTTTGTAGCCGCCGCCGTAACGGCATGGCCGAGAACGATGAAGCGCGATTACGTCGCCTTCATGCCGAAGCCGGATGCGGCCACTGCCGCAAGCAACTTGGCCATCGCGTTCGAGCACTACAACGCGAAGCACCCCCATAGCGCGTTGAAATACCGCTCACCACGAGCATTCCGGCGT
>CBJMQH010000712.1:0-2331 GCA_966431825.1 uncultured Trinickia sp. | reverse complement strand
CGGCACGGACTACGCCCGACGCGGCAGCGCACGCGTCCTCCGCCCCGCAGGCGATCGGCGGCAATGGTGCCGGCGACAAACCGGACGGCGACGATGCGGACTCCGGCGGAGCGTCGCCGTGAACCTCTCTCGCCTGTTCATCGAACGTCCCATCGCCACTGCGCTGCTCGCCATCGCCGTGACGGCGGCGGGCATGCTCGCCTATTTCTTCCTGCCCGTTTCCGCGTTGCCGGAGATCGACTATCCGACGATCCAGGTGTTTACGCGTTATCCGGGGGCTAGCGCGTCAATCGTCAGCAGGACCGTCACGGCCCCGCTGGAGCGCCGTTTCGGGCAAATGCAAGGCCTCTCGGAAATGCATTCGACGAGTTCGGACGGCGCGTCGACGATTGCGCTGCAGTTTGCGCTGACGGTGCCGCTCGACGTCGCCGAGCAGGAAGTCCAAGAGGCGATCAATGGCGCCGCGACGCTGCTGCCCTCGATCCTGCCTTACCCGCCTTCGTACAACAAGGTCAATCCGGCCGACCCGCCCGTCCTCACGCTTGCGTTGACGTCCGACGTGCTGCCGCTGACCGACGTCGAAGATTTCGTCGACACGCACATCGTGCAGAAGCTTTCGCAGATCAGCGGTGTCGGGCAAGTCTCCATCTTGGGCGGGCAGCGCCGCGCGATACGGGTTCACGTCAACATGACGGCGTTGAACGGCCTGAATCAGTCGCTCGAGGACGTACGCAACGCGATCGCCGCCGCAAACGTGAATCTAGCCAAGGGCACGATCGACGAGCGCTTCAATGCCTACGCCATCTCCGCCAACGATCAGCTCCAAGACGCCGGCGCGTACCGCAACCTGGTGGTCGCCTACCGTGACGGCTCGCCGACGTTGCTCTCGTCGATCGCGCACGCGGCGGCGGGCCCCGAAGATGCCGACCAGGCCGCGTGGGTGGGGCGCGAGCCGGCCGTCATCGTGAGTATCCGGCGGCAGCCGGGGGCCAACGTGATTCAGGTCGTCGACGACATTCGCGCGTTGTTGCCGAAAATGAATGCGGCCTTGCCGGCGGGCGTCGACATGCACGTGCTGACCGATCGGACGGAAACGATCCGGGCCTCGGTGGCGGACGTACAGCTCGAACTGCTGACGTCGATCGCCCTCGTCGTGCTCGTCGTGTTCGTCTTTTTACGCAGCCCGACGGCCACGCTGATCCCGGCGCTTTGCGTACCGGTGTCCATCATCGCGACGCTGATCTTCGTCCATGCGTTCGGCTTCAGCGTCAATAACTTGACGCTGATGGCGCTGACCATCGCGATCGGTTTCGTGGTCGACGATGCGATCGTGGTGGTCGAGAACATCACACGTCTCATCGAACAGGGGGAGCCGCGTTTTCGCGCCGCGGTGCAAGGCGCGCGACAGATCGGATTTACGATCGTCTCGCTATCGGTCGCGCTGATCGCCGTGATGATTCCGCTGCTTTTCATGGGCGATCTGCTGGGTCGCCTGTTTCGCGAGTTTGCCGTAACGTTGTCCGCCGCGATCGTCGTATCGGCCGGCGTGTCGTTGACGCTCACGCCCATGCTCTCGTCGCGCATCTTGCGCACGCATGCGGCCGGCTTTGCGCCAAAGTGGGATTTCTTTGCGCCGCTTGCCCGCTTCTACGCCCGCTCGCTGTCCCTGCTCATCACGCGCAAACGCACGGTCCTCGCCGTGCTGGCGGCGACGACCGCGCTGACGGCACTGTGCCTGTGGTTCATCCCCAAGGACCTTTTCCCCGTTCAGGACACCGGGGTCGTCGAAGGCATTGCGCTGGCGGAACCGACGAGTTCGTTCGAGCGCATGAAGCGTGTCGACGAGGACGTGCTCGCACGCCTTGGCGCCGATCCGGATGTGCGCGAGGTAGCGTCATTCGTCGGCATCGACGTGAGCAATCCGACGTTGAACGCGGTCAGGTTGCAGATTCGGCTCAAGCCGCGGGGAGAGCGGGACCAATCGAGTGCGGACGTGGCGGCGCGTCTTTCACGCCTCGATCCGTCGTCGGGGATTCGTATTTTTCTAAGACCCGTACAGGACCTGACGTTCGACGATCAGATCTCCAACACGGACTATCGCCTTGGCGTGCAGTCGGCCGATCCCGAGCTGCTGCGCCGATGGACGGCGAACGTCACGGCCGCGCTGCAAGCCGATGCGGTGTTTGCGCAAGTCGGCAGCGCGGCCGCGCAGGAGGGACGCGAAATTTTCCTCGACTTCGATCGGGCGGCGCAAGCGCGGTTGGGCGTCACGCAGCAGCAGGTCGATGAGACGATCTACGACGCCTTCGGGCAACGGCAGGTGACGACGAT
>CBJMQH010000711.1:0-2333 GCA_966431825.1 uncultured Trinickia sp. | reverse complement strand
GCTCGCCGGCCAGTACTACTGGCACCGCTTCTATTCGCACCAGCCCGACCTGAACTTCGACAACCCGGCCGTCGTGCGCGAGGTGCTGCAGGTGATGCGCTTCTGGCTCGACCTCGGCATAGACGGGCTGCGGCTCGACGCGGTGCCGTACCTCGTCGAGCGCGAAGGAACGAGCAACGAAAACCTGCCCGAAACGCACGCCATCCTGAAGAAGATCCGCGCAACGATCGACGCCGAGTATCCGAACCGGATGCTGCTCGCCGAGGCGAACCAGTGGCCGGAGGATGTCCAGGAGTACTTCGGAAACGAAGACGAATGCCACATGGCGTTTCATTTCCCGCTGATGCCGCGCATCTATATGGCGATCGCTAGCGAGGACCGTTTCCCGATCACCGACATCATGAAGCAGACGCCGGAGCTGCCGCCGACGTGCCAATGGGCGATCTTCCTGCGCAATCATGACGAGCTCACGCTCGAGATGGTGACCGATTCGGAGCGCGACTATCTGTGGAACACCTATGCGAGCGATCGTCGCGCGCGCCTGAACCTCGGCATTCGCCGGCGTCTCGCCCCGCTCATGGAGCGCGACCGCCGTCGGATCGAACTGATCAACTCGCTGCTGCTCTCGATGCCCGGTACACCCGTCATCTACTATGGCGACGAACTCGGCATGGGGGACAACATTCACCTCGGCGATCGCGATGGCGTCCGCACGCCGATGCAGTGGTCTTCCGATCGCAACGGCGGGTTTTCGCGGGCCGACCCCGAACAGCTCGTCCTGCCGCCGGTGATGGGCACGCTGTACGGCTTCGACGCCGTGAACGTCGAAGCCCAGCAACGCGACCCGCACTCGCTGCTGAACTGGACGCGGCGGATGCTCGCCACGCGGCGCTCGAAACACACGTTCGGGCGCGGCACGATACGCTTCCTGAAACCGTCGAATCGCAAGATCCTTGCGTACCTGCGCGAACTCGAAGGCGAACCGCCTATCCTCTGCGTCGCGAACCTCTCCCGTGCGCCGCAGGCCGTCGAACTCGATCTGTCGGAGTTCGCGGGACGCGTGCCGATCGAAATGACGGCCGATTCCGTGTTCCCGGCCATCGGGCAACTGACCTACCTACTCACGTTCCCGCCGTACGGCTTTCTCTGGTTCCTGCTTTGCGACCAGGACAGCCGCCCGTCGTGGAGCCAGCCAAGCTCGCAGCAACTGCCCGAGTTCGTCACGCTCGTGATGCGAAGCGGACAGACAGGGCCGACCCCCGAGAACGTGCGCGTACTGGAATCGGAGGTGCTGCCTTCGTATTTGAGCCGCCGTCGCTGGTTCGCATCGAAAGACCAAAAGCTTTCGGCCGTGCGCCTCGCAGCACTGACGACGATACCCGATGCAGGCTTCGCCTTCACCGAAATCGAAGCCGATGTCGGTAAGCACACCGAACGTTATGTCCTGCCCCTCGCGATCACGTGGGGCACCGACACGACGGTTCCGCTCTTCATGCAGCTTGCGCTTGCACGGGTACGGCGCGGTCGCACGATAGGGCATTTAACCGACGCGTTCGCACTGCCGCTTTTCGCGCAGGGCGTGCTCAAGAACCTGCGCGAACGCGCGGTCGTACCGACCGTGCAGAAGAGCGAGATCCGCTTCGTGCCGACCGAGAGAATCACGTCGCTCGACGAACTGGGCGATACGCCCGAGATCCGATGGATCGCGGCCGAACAAAGCAACAGCTCGCTCGTCATCGCCGAACGCGCGGTACTCAAACTCGTTCGACGGCTCGTGGCCGGTGTGCACCCCGAAGCGGAGATGAGCCGGCATCTGACCGAGATCGGCTACGCGAACACCGCGCCGCTGTTCGGCGAAGTCGTGCGCGTCGACCCCTCGGGCACGCCGCATACGCTCGCGCTGCTGCAGGGCTTCGTCGAGAACCAGGGGGATGCATGGACCTGGGTGCTCGACTACTTGCGTCGCGTCATCGACGATCTCGCCCTCGCCCCGGACGCGGCCGCTGAGGAGCCCGAGACCGAAGAAAAGCTCGGCGCGTATCGCGCGCTGACGGGCACGATCGGCCGCCGGCTCGGCGAGCTGCATGCCGCACTCGCCGAACCGTGCGACGATCCGGCGTTCGCCCCCGAGCCGGTGACGCCGGCAGTCACGCGCGAGTGGTTGCGGGGCGTGAAATCGCAGCTGGCAGGTGCCTACGATGCGATGAAGGGCGAACTCGCGAAGCCGGCCGATCAGGTATCCGAAGAAACGCGCACGCTCATGCAATGGTTGCTCGAGCAGCGCGAGCGCATCGTCGAAGCACTCGACGCACAGATCCCCGCCAAGCTCGATG
>CBJMQH010000710.1:0-2349 GCA_966431825.1 uncultured Trinickia sp. | reverse complement strand
TGCCAAGCGCCGCTGCCAACTTGCGCCCGTTAGGACTGCCAAGCCCCGTGCAAGCGTCCCAACCCGGCGCCGCCGCATAAGTCCCGTTGTTGCCCTGGGTAATGTCGTTGAATGCAGTCTGCGCCCGATAGAGCTTCGCGTTCACGAACCCGGCCGGCTTGCCCGCCGCCGCGTTGATCCGCGCAATCAGCGCCGCGTAGAGCGGTGCGACGGCGCTTGTCCCGCCTGCGGACATCGTCTCGCCGTCCACGAGCACTTCGTAGCCCGAAACCGGCGACGCGTCGCCGGCCACATCGGGCACGCCGCGCTTCGTCAATGCAACCGTGCTGCCGTCCGAGCGCTTCGCCGAGAGCCCCTGCTGCCAGGCCGGCAACGCAAAGCGCGCGCTGATGCCACCGCCGGTCGCGCCCCCGCTCGCCCCGTCGTTCCAAACGACTTCGCTCGAAATGCCCGAAGCACCCGACGCAGAAAGCCGCGTACCGCCGCAAGCCAGCACGTAAGGACTCGCAGCGGGAAAATCGACATCGTCCGCGCTGCCGGCGCCATCGCTCGACCCGCTGTCGCCCGACGCAGCGCAGACTGTGACGCCGAGGGCCACCGCCGACTGCAGCGCGTCGTTCATCGCCGTGATCGCCTGCTCCGTCCAAGCCGATTCCGGGCCGCCCCAACTGATCGAAATGACCGAGGGTCGATTCGTCGTGTCATGCAACGCCTGCGTGATCGCATCCACAAAACCCGCGTCGCTCGCAGGCGCGAAATAAACGGCGATGCGCGCGGCCGGTGCGATCGCGCCGGCAATCTCGATGTCGAGCATCACCTCGTTGTCGGCGCTCCCGGGCTGGCCCACCGGCCGGTTGGTACCACGGTCGACCGAGACCGACACCACCTGCGGGGCCGGCACACCGAGCGTCTTGAAATAGCGGTCGAGATCGGCCGGCTTATACCCGCCGCCAAGTTCGATGATGCCGATGCACTGGCCGGTGCCATCGCCATCGGGAAATTGATAGAGCGACGCGATTTCGAGCGGCGTAAACGTGCGCGCCGCGCTATGCGCCTGGATTGCGGCAGGCGGCTGCATGCGAAAGTGCGGGCGAACCTGCGCACGGTCGTCGAGCCCCAGCACGGCCGTGACGACGCCGCTCAGCTCCTCCGGGATCGAGACAGCGCCCGTGCGGCCCCGGAAGTGGCCGAGAATCGGGTGCTCGTAATTCGAAAGCGCGACGCCAAAAGCGATTTGGAACTGCGCGACCGTACCCGTCAACGCCATGGTGCAGGCGGCCCGGTCTGTTCGCTCTACGGTCAAGCCATATTCGGTAGCGAAGGCTTCGACCTTCGCCACATCGGCCGGCGCCGCACCGAAGCGTTCGGCGAACGCCTCGCGGGAAAGCGGCGCCGCCGCCTTTCCTTCCGCCGCGCTATGCGCAAGCGCATTCAGTTGATCGCCCGCCTGACGCCGCAACGTGACCACGACCTGCAGACGATCGGTCGGATTGCTCGGGCCGATACATCTGGCCCCTTTCGGTTCCGCACGCTCGCTGCCCCTGAGCTGCTGCCTCGCTTTCGTCATTTGTGACGCTCCTCTTTCGTAGTAGCCGCCAACACTCCGACAAAAGCCACGGTCCGGCAGTTCCTGCCCGGGTCGCAACGGTCGGCCCTCTCTCTTTTTTGTCGCGCAGTCGCCGCTGCGCCTCGCCGCCGTCACTTCCCTGCCCGCAAATCGTCGGACGACACCGAAAGTGTAGTGCATGCGCCCCGGCCTGGCGCGCCGGCAGATTTGCCAGTCGCGCCCTGTCTTTTCGCCGCGCGCCCCATCGCTTTTGGCAAGCCCCGGGACGCGGCCCGCAGTTCCGACCCCGAGGTGCCCGACAAAAACGTAGGACTTTTTCTGACAGGGCGAAAGCCCCGCCCATCAAGGCCGCGCCGATTGTTTTGCCGGAACGCGCCGCATTTTTCGATCGGAAATTGTTTCCCGGGGTGTCGGTGTACCCCTACACGAAAGGCGTCAAACCTACGCGATGTTCCTCCTGCGCTGATTTCGCAGCGCCCTCGTAATCCGGATACTTCACATCAACGAATCGCCCCTCGGTTCCAGCAGCCGCAACGCTGCGACAGCCAAGCCGGCAAACGGGGAAAGCCTTCTGACTGTTCATGATGAGCCACGGCGATTTGAGACTGATCAATTAGTTAGGAATGCAAAGCATCTTTTGCGCAAACGTTTGCACCTGCAACCGCCGCGCCGAATGCCGCAAGCCCCTGTTTATCAATACTCGGTTCGAGCTTGTCTCGAAGTAGGAAAGGATCTGATCATGAAGCGACGTCAATTTCTGGGTTGTCTGACGGCAGCGGCAA
>CBJMQH010000709.1:0-2353 GCA_966431825.1 uncultured Trinickia sp. | reverse complement strand
TATCGGTTCAGGCGTCGGGCCTGGCTGTCACGGCGATGCGGCAGAAGAACGGGCAGATCGATCTGGCCGCACTTGCGCAGGCGCCGGGGCGGGCTGCGGGTGCCCGGGGGGCCGCAGGAGCTGCCGGGGCGGCGGGGCAGCACACGCGCGGGCCCGTGCGGCCCAACGCGGTGCCGGCCGAGCCGGGCTGGCACTACACCGTCGGGGAAGTTACGGTGAAAGACAGTGCGGCCGATTTCACGGACGACAGTCCCGCGCGGCCGGCCACATTCCACGTCGCGCAGCTGGCACTGAGCGCCCGCGACGTCAGCGACGATCTCGCGCGTGCACTGCCGGTGACGCTCGAAGGCACGCTGAACGGCAAGGGCGCGCTGCGCGTGGCGGGCACCGTCACGCCGAGCCCGCTTTCTGCGGCGCTGACGGTCGATGCGGATCGACTCGATGCGGCGGCGGCCGAGCCCTACTTCGGCGACAAGCTCAACGCTGCGGTGGCGAGCGCGCTGCTCTCCGCGCGCGGCGACCTGAAGCTCGGGACGGCCAAGAGCGGCGCATTGGACGTGGCTTATCGTGGCGGGGCGGCACTCACGGACGTGCGGTTGCTCGACCGCATCAATTCGGCGCCGCTGGCAGGGTGGCGCTCGCTGGCGCTGACGGGTGTCACGGCGCACTACGACGAGCGGGGGACGAATATCGATGTCAGCCGCGTGAACTTCGAGCGCTTTTTCGGTCGGGTGCTGCTCGATGCGCAAGGCAAGCTCAATCTGGCGGACGTGCTGACACAGCAGAGGGCGGCGAGCGAGCCGGCACCTGCCGGCCACGGGGGGGCGCGCACGGCGCCTGTCGGGGCCAGCGCGTCAGCGGGCGCGAGCGCGCCGGCAACCGTGGCAGCGGAGGTTGGCGCTTCTTCCGCGTCGGCGGTTTCGCCGGCTGCGCCGGCGTCAGCGGCTTCGGCTGCTGTGCCTGGTTCGACGCGGGTTGCAGGGCAGCAGGCGGTGCATGCGCGCGTGGGGCAGGTGGTGCTGCAGGCCGGGCGCTTGAACTACACCGACAACTTCGTGAAGCCGAACTACACGGCGAACCTCGTCGGCATCACCGGGACGATCGGGACCTTCGGCACTGACAACGCGACGCCGGCGCCGGTTGACGTCGGCGCGAGCCTTGCCGGCAACGGACCGATCGCGATACGCGGCACGGTGAATCCGCTCGCGAGCAAGCCGTCGCTGGATCTCACCGCGAGCGCTCACGACATCGAGCTCACGAATCTGTCGCCCTATTCGATGAAGTACGCGGGCTACCCGATCACGAAGGGCAAGTTGAATGTCGACGTGCACTACAAACTCGAGAACGATGCGCTGACGGCGAACAACCACATCTTCATCAACCAGCTGACGTTCGGCGACCGGGTCCAGAACGATACGGCGACAAAGCTGCCCGTGAAGCTTGCGATCGCGCTCTTGAAAAACTCGCGCGGCGAGATCGACGTCAATATCCCGGTGTCGGGATCGCTCTCGAACCCGGAATTCAGTCTCGGCGGCTTGATCTGGCGGGCCGTCGTCCATCTGATCGAGAAGGCGGTCACGGCGCCGTTCTCGCTGCTTGCGAACGCCTTGGGCGGCAGCGGTCCTGGCGCGGCTGAGCAATTGCGGTATCTGGCGTTCGCGCCGGGTTCGGCCATGCTCGACCCGAGCGCGCACGACAAGCTCGATACGCTCGCGAAGCTGCTGACCGACAAGCCGGAGGTCAAGCTCGATCTCGGCGGGCGCGTCGATCCGGCTATCGATACGCCCGCACTGAGGCTCGCGCGTGTCGACCGGCTCGTGCGTCAGGAGAAGATCAGGGCGCTGATCGGTCATGGCGAAAGCATCGATCCGGGCTCAGTCACGGTGACACCGGCTGAGTACAGCAGCTATCTCTCGAAGGTGTACAAGAGTGCGAAGTTCGACAAGCCGCGCAACTTCATCGGCATGACGAAGAGCGTGCCGGACGACGAAATGAAGCGGGCGCTCGCCGAGCATACGACGATCGACGACGCCGACCTTCGCGCGCTCGCTCAGGCGCGCGCCGAGGCGGTCCGCCAGTATCTGATCGACAAGATCGATCCGAGCCGTTTGTTCGTCGTCGCGCCGAAGCTCGACGCGAAAGGCGTGAGCGACGGCGGGCCGTCGACGCGCGTCGATTTCACTCTGGAGTAAAGGCAAGCGGGATTTGCGCAGCGGGGGCGCACGCTGCTACACTTGCCTTTCACCTGTTCCATTCAACTTCATGAAAAGGGAGGCGTACGATGGTCGATACAACCGACACGACAGCGCTGTGTGCCGCCCGATTCATGGTCATGCCACGCCGACCTCGTTAG
>CBJMQH010000708.1:0-2357 GCA_966431825.1 uncultured Trinickia sp. | reverse complement strand
GCCTTGCGGCGGGGGATTTTGAGTCCCCTGCGTCTACCTGTTTCACCACCCGGGCAATCGTCTCGACGCCAGCTGCGCCGAGAGAAGTTCGCGATTGTGACAGAAATCACCGAGCAGGGCAAGGCTGTGGGCCTATGCCCGTCGCCCGCGCCGCCGCCCGGCTCTTCATTGGCTCAAATAAACGAACTGCCCGCCCTTGATCGTCCCCATGACGCTTGCACGCTCGTCGAGCCCGACATGATCGGTCGCGCTCGTATTGACGATCCCATTTGGCACGACCACGTCGTGCGCCTGTTCCAACGCGTCGCGTAGCGCGTCGCGGAACGCCGGGGTGCCCGGCTGCGCCTTCTTCAGCGCACGCGCCACGGCATCGGCAAGCCGCGGATAGACGCCGGCCGCATCGCCGGCAAACTGCGTGACCGAACCCTTGCCGTACCGCGCTTCATATTGCTCCACGAATTGAAGCGCCGCCTTTTTCGTCACGCTGTCGTTCGGCAGGCTCTGGGCAACGACGACAGGCTGCGTCGGAAACAGCGTGCCTTCCACGTCTTTGCCGCCCAGTTTGATGAACTCGGGCATCGCAATGCCGTGGGTTTGGTAGATCGGCCCCTTGAAGCCGCGTTCCACGAGCGTGCGCTGCGGCAACACGGCCGGCGTGCCCGCGCCCGCCACGAGGATCGCGTCCGGTTTCGCGGCGATCAACTTGAGCGCCTGGCCGGTCACGCTGGGATCGGTCCGATTGAAGCGCTCGGCCGCCACGATTCGGATATGGCGCAACTGGGCGAAGTTCGAGAACGTGTTGTACCAGCTCTCGCCGTAACTGTCGGCGAAACCGATGAAACCGACCGTTTTGATGCCGTGATTCGCCATATAGCGCGTCATGATGTCGGCCATCGCATTGTCGGTCTGCGCCATCTTGTAGGCCCAGACCCGCTTGCCCGTCTGCGGCTCGACCACGCTCGCCGAACCCACGAGCGTGATCATCGGCGTATGCGATTCGGCCGCTGGGTCGAGCGCTGCAAGCGCGGCCGGCGTGACGTTCGGGCCGACGATCGCATCGACGTGGTCTTCCGCAATCAGCTTGCGAATGTTGCGCACGGCCGTACCCGGGTCGGAGCCGTCGTCGAGCACGATGTACTGCGCCTTGCGGCCCGCGATCGTGTCGGGCCACATCTGCGCCGCGTTCTTGCTCGTGATGCCGATGACGGCAGCGGGCCCCGTCGTCGACAAGTCCACGCCGATCTTGATGTCGGCCTGTGCCCATGCACCCTGTGCCGTCGCAGCGAACGCAAGGGCGGCAACGGCGAACGCGCGGCCGAGGTAACGCACCGGTGAAGAGGACGACGCCATGCAACGATCTCCTAACGTGAAAACGGGAAAGGCAGCGAACACACGCACCGGACAAGCGATTGACCCGCGCGCGGCGCCTCCTTAAAGTTCGTAGCTTTCGTGCTCGCCCTTGAGCGCCTGCTCGATGAGCTTGCGGTTCAGCGTGGGCGACAACAGTTCGACGAGCGTGTACACATAACTGCGCAGGTAAGCCCCTTGCTTCAGGGCAATGCGTGTCAGGTTGCTGCCGAACAGATGCCCGACCGGCATTGCGCGCAAGTGACGGTCGCGCTCGGCGTTGAACGCGATGTCCGCCATGATGCCCACGCCGAGCCCCAGCTCGACATAGGTCTTGATCACATCCGCATCGATCGCTTCGAGCACCACATCGGGCGAGAGCCCGCGCAGCTGGAACGCCTGATTGATCTTCGAGCGACCTGCGAACGAAGCCTCGTAAGTGATCAGCGGGAATTGCGCGAGGTCTTCGAGCGAGAGCTGTTGTTTGCGTTCGAGCAATGGGTGATCGGGCAGGACGACGGCGAGGTGGTGCCACTGGAAGCAGGGCAGCGACACCAGGTCCTTGTAGTTCGCGATCGCTTCGGTCGCCACCGCAATGTCGGCCTGATCGTGCATGACCATCTCGGCAACTTGTGTGGGACTCCCCTGAAGAATCTGCAGATGCACCTTCGGATAGCGCTTCTTGAACTCCGCGATGGCACCCGGCAGCGAGTAGCGCGCCTGCGTGTGCGTCGCCGCGATCACGAGGTTGCCCTGGTCCTGCGCGGCGAAATCCTTGCCCACGCGCTTCAGGCTTTCGACTTCCTGAAGAATGCGCTCGACCGAGGCGAGGATGATCCGCCCGGGCTCGGTCAATGAGCGAACGCGCTTGCCGTGACGCGTAAAGATCTCGACCCCCAGCTCGTCTTCGAGCTCGATGATCGCCTTCGAGACGCCCGGCTGCGACGTATACAGCGCCTTGGCCGCCTCCGTCAGGTTGAAATTCTGCCGGACGGCCTCGCGCACGAACC
>CBJMQH010000707.1:0-2363 GCA_966431825.1 uncultured Trinickia sp. | reverse complement strand
CAGGCAAGCACGTGCTGATCGAGTTCGTCTCGGCCAACCCGACGGGCCCGCTGCACGTCGGGCACGGCCGCCAGGCCGCGCTCGGCGACGCGCTGGCCAACGTGCTGGCCACGCAGGGCTACGACGTGCACCGCGAGTTCTATTACAACGACGCGGGCGTCCAGATTCAGAACCTCGCCGTGTCGACGCAGGCCCGTGCCCGCGGCCTGAAGCCCGGCGACGCCGGCTGGCCCGAAGCGGCGTACAACGGCGAGTACATCGCCGACATCGCGCGCGACTACCTGAACGGCGAAACGGTCGCCGCAAAGGACGGCGAGCCGGTGAAGGGCAAGGGCGACGTCGAGGATCTTGAAGCGATCCGCAAGTTCGCCGTCGCTTATCTGCGCCATGAGCAGGATATGGACTTGCAGGCCTTCGGCGTGAAGTTCGACCGCTACTACCTCGAATCGTCGCTCTACACGGAAGGCCGTGTCGAGAAGACCGTGGAAGCGCTCGTCGCAGCGGGCAAGACGTTCGAGCAGGACGGCGCGCTCTGGCTGCGCACGACCGACTATGGCGACGACAAGGACCGCGTCATGCGCAAGTCCGACGGCGCCTATACCTACTTCGTGCCCGACGTCGCCTATCACGTCACGAAGTGGGAGCGCGGCTTCACGAAGGTCATCAATATTCAGGGCACCGACCACCACGGCACGATCGCGCGCGTGCGCGCCGGGCTCCAGGCGCTTGGCGTCGGCATCCCGCAGGGCTACCCCGACTACGTGCTGCACAAGATGGTCACCGTCATGCGCGACGGCCAGGAGGTCAAGATCTCGAAGCGCGCCGGCAGCTACGTCACCGTGCGCGACCTGATCGAGTGGTCGGGCGGCGCAACGCCGGGCGCCGAAGTCTCGCCCGATCTGCTCGACGAAGCGACCATCACGCGCGGGCGCGACGCAGTGCGCTTCTTCCTCATTTCGCGCAAAGCCGACACCGAGTTCGTGTTCGACATCGACCTCGCGCTCAAGCAGAACGACGAGAACCCGGTCTACTACGTGCAGTACGCGCACGCGCGGATCTGCTCGGTGCTCGGCGAGTGGAAAACCCGCCATGCCGGCGACGAATCGACGCTGGCCGCTGTCGACCTCTCGCCGCTCACGAGCCCGCGCGCGATGGCGCTGATGCACAAGCTCGCCGAGTTTCCCGACGTCCTCACGCACGCAGCCGCCGAACTCGCACCGCACGCCGTCGCGTTCTACCTGCGCGATCTCGCGGGCGAATTTCACTCGTTCTACAATGCCGAGCGCGTGCTCGTCGACGAGCGCGAACTGCGCGACGCACGTATCGCGCTGCTCGCCGCCACGCGCCAGACGCTCGCAAACGGCCTTGCCGTGCTCGGCGTCTCGGCGCCGGCCAAGATGTGAGCGGCACGCAAGCACGATCCCCATCGAGCGCGGACCGCGGCCGGCGGCGTCATGCGGCGCCGCTATAATCGGTGGCCGCTTCGTCGGTAGCCGAACTTCGCGCGGCGAGTCGCCGAGCGCCGCCCCTCGATGCCCACGGTCATCCGATCCTTGTCGGTTTTACGGTTTCTCTTTTCGCAGGTGGTTCAGACAACGGCACAACCGAGCCGTACTTCGCCACGCAGCACGTCGAAGCAGTCGTCCAAAGGCGCGTCCTTCGGTGCGTCCAAGCAGTCCGGGGGCACCTTCCTCGGCGTCGTTCTGGGCTTGATCGTCGGTCTTGCGATCGCTGTCGTGGTGGCGCTCTACATCACGCGCGCGCCGACTCCGTTCGTCGCGAAGGTCGCGCCGGGCAGCGCCTCCGAGGCGGGCACGGTCGAACAGCAGTACGATCCGAACCGCGCCCTGCAGGGCAAGACGCCGGGCCAGCCCGTGCCGCAGGCGGCGCAGAATGCGCCGGCCAATACGGCACCGGGCCAGTCGGCCGGCAATGCGGCGTCGCAGCCGCCGGGCATGCTGCAGGAACCGCAGATCGTCGAAGTGCCGCCGTCGGGCAGCGCGGCCCCGGCCGCACCCGGCGCGGCCAGCAACGCCGCACCGCAACCGAACGCGGCGGCGCAGGCTCAGGCACAAAAGAAGCCGCCGCAGGTGGCCAATGCACCGACGACGGCACCGGCGCCGGGTTCCGCAGCGGCGCCCGCTGCCCGTCCGAATAACGGCGCCTCGGCCGGCGCAGCCGATGCCAACACCGGCTACTTCCTGCAGGTCGGCGCCTACAAGACGGCGGCCGATGCCGAGCAGCAGCGCGCGCGCCTGGCGTTCCAGGGCTTCGAATCGAAGGTCTCCCAGCGCGATGCGGGCGGTGTGACGTACTATCGCGTGCGCATCGGGCCGTTCTCGAAGTTCGAGGAGATGAACACG
>CBJMQH010000706.1:0-2364 GCA_966431825.1 uncultured Trinickia sp. | reverse complement strand
GTCGGCAACCCGATGATGCAAAGCGATGGCCGCAAACTCGGGCGCTCGATCCAACCCGCGCCGGTGCAGCCCGATGAACTTCGGCGATAGTAGGGATCGGTCGCCCATGGCCTTATTAGGGAAACACCTAGTTGCAGATCATTGTTTCGCATTTCGCAAGGATGTCTTGCGTTTTATGTATCGACTGAAATCCTTGTGTGGCTTCGGTTTGCTCGTTTGTAAGCAACCTCGTAAAAAGAACAGTGTTGCGTGCTTGCAACGGCATCTTTCAATCGCTTGTTGTTAATTTGCTATGCGATCGCCAGTCCCGCGTGGGCCGGCGCGGTCAAATAACGAAGCCCCGTGCTGCCTGGAGGCGGCACGGGGCTTGGGAAGGTTATGTCGGCTGGGTTGCCGGCCGGTCCGACGCCTCAGTCCGTCGCCGACGAAGCCGTACCGTGGCTCAGCCAGTCGAGCACGGCTGCCGTTGTTTCGTCCTGACGGGCCGAGCGCGCCTTGGCGACGGCTTGGGCCACCTCGGCGCTCGGCGAGGCACGCCGAATTGCCACGCCTACAGCAAGAATGTCGATCATGACGAGATGCAGGATGCGCGAGATCATCGAAAGCTGCGACTCTCGAATCTCGATGTGATCGGTTTCGAGCGCGACCGTCGCCCGCTTGGCGAGCGGCGTGTTGCTCGACGTGATAGCGATCACCTGCGCACCGGCCTGCATCGCCACATCGAGCACGCGCAGCAGCTCGGGTGCGCGCCCCGACTTGGACACGGCCAGGATCACATCGCCCTTGCCGAGCAGGGCGGCTGACGCCGCCTGCATATAGAGGTCGCCGTAGGCAATCGTCGGGATACCGAAGCGGAAGAACTTGTAGTGCGCGTCCTGCGCGACGATGTTCGAGTTGCCGAGCCCGTAGAACTCGATGCGACGCGCACCGTTGAGCAGATCGATCGCACGCTCGACGTTCTCGAAGTTCAAATGCTCGCGCAGTTGAAGAATCGCCGAAACCGTGTTGTCGAGCACCTTCGCGCCGAAGTCCGTTGCCGTGTCACCGAGATGCACTTGGCTGTGGCTGACGGGAATCGTGCCCGTGAGGCCCGTGGCGAGCTTGAGCTTGAAGTCCGACAAGCCCTGGCAGCCGAGCGAGCGGCAAAAGCGGATCACGGTCGGCTGGCTGACGTCGGCCTTGCGCGCAATGTCGACGATCGGATCGCTGATGATCGAGCGCGGATGATTGAGCGCGAGATCGGCCACGCGGCGCTCTGCCGGCGTCAACGCGTCGCGCATCTGTCGAATCCGTTCGAATACGGCCGAGGAGCCGCTGCCGGCGCGATTCGACAGTTGTTCCGCGAGGATCGCCGACACGCCGAGGAACGCGGGGTACTCGGCCGTGATCACGTAAGTCGGCACGTTGGCGAGGTAAGGCTCGAAGCGCCCCTTGGCCTCGAAACGCTGGCGGAACGACGAGCGCATGAACAGCTCGCCGAGCTTGCCGACAACGCCCCCTCCTATATAGATACCGCCGAGCGCGCCGAGCGTGACGGCGATGTTTCCCGCGAAGGTGCCGAGAATGCCGCAGAAGCAGTCGACGGCTTCGAGCGCGAGCGCCTCGCCGGCGTGCGCGCGATTGACGACTTCGGCCGGATCGACCGACGATGCGACACGCTTCTTGTCGCGCCCCGCGAGCGCACGATAGATGAGCTCGATGCCGGGGCCGGCCGCGACACGTTCGAACGAGACGTGCGACCACTTCTTGCGCGCATATTGCAACACGATGTCTTCGCGTTCGTCGGCGGGCGCGAATGTCGCGTGGCCGCCTTCGCTGCCAAGCGCGATCCAGCGGTCGTCAGCCGGAATGAGGCCCGACACGCCAAGGCCCGTACCGGGGCCGAGCAACCCGATCACGCTGTTCTGGCGGCGCGTGCCGGCACCGACCTGCACGCGCTGTGCGTCGGTCAGTCCCGGCAGCGCCATGGCGAGCGCCGTGAAATCGTTGACCACGAGCAGCGTATCGAAGCCGAGCGTGCGGCGCGTGGCTTCGATCGAGAACGTCCAGTTATGGTTGGTCATGCTGACCTGATCGCCATCGACGGGATTCGCGATCGCGATGGCCGCATGATTCACGCGCCCGACCTTCGTGTCCTTCAGATACTTCTTGAGCACATCCTCGACGCCCGGGTACTCAGCACACGGATAAACGCGGATCTGCGAGATTTCGCCGGGGGCTGTCTCGAGTGCGAAGCGCGCGTTCGTGCCGCCGATGTCGGCCAGCAGGCGCGGGCCGTCCGCGTGTTCACGCCCGACGGCAAGCGGCAGCGGCTTATTTTGCAGACCAGTAGACATCGAGCCTGACTCCCTTGTCGTGTACGAG
>CBJMQH010000705.1:0-2366 GCA_966431825.1 uncultured Trinickia sp. | reverse complement strand
CGCGCACCACCTCGTGCTGCGAGTAGACGGGGATCGCACGACCACCCGTGAGCGCAGTCAGATCCAGGCGGTGGCGCTGGCGCTCGAACAGCAGCTCGATGCCGTGATGGACGAGGCCTTCGCGTTGCATGCGCGCGCCGAGTCCGCTTTGTACCAGCGTATCGACCGTTCCCTGTTCCAATACGCCGGCGCGGATGCGGTTTTCGCAGTAGGCCCGCGATTGCGCTTCGACGACGACCGAGTCGATGCCGGCGAGCCGCAGCAGATGAGAAAGAAGCAAGCCCGCGGGGCCTGCACCGATGATGGCGACTTGCGTACGCATTCGACGTCTCCTGAAACGATCTTGAAGTAGTGAGTGCGATTGTCGGTAGCTTCCCCGATATCCCACAAGGCGCGCTGGCCGATACCCTCTATCGGCTCGGCGCATAGTGGTGCCTTTGACGGGGGTTAGCTGCGCGCGTTTTCGGCTGGGTTTATTTTGGATGCCTCACCATGCATGATCTCGACCTGAACCTGATTCCGTACATCGTGGCGCTGGAGGAGACGCGCAACGTGAGCCGCGCCGCGCTTGCGCTCGGCGTGAGCCAGCCGCGCGTGTCCTCGGCGCTCGGCCGGCTGCGCGAGTATTTCTGCGACCCGTTGTTTGTGCGGACCTCGCGCGGCATGGAGCCGACGCCGCGCGCGCTCGCGCTGATCCCGTCCGCGCGCGAAGCGCTCGAGCATATCGAGCGCGGGATGCTGGAGACGCAGACGTTCGATCCCGCGACGACGAAGCACACGTTCAATATCGCGCTGTCCGACGTCGGCGAGATCGTGTTTCTGCCGCGGCTATTGCAGGCATTGGCGCAGCGCGCGCCGCAAGCGAACCTTTGCTCGGTTTCGCTGCCGCCCTCGCAGCTCGAACGCGCTCTGGAGGCCGGCGAGGTCGATCTGGCGATCGGCTACTTCCCCGATTTGTCCGGCAATAATTTTTTTCAGCAGCGGCTGTTCACGCACCGCTTCATTTGCTTGATGCGTGCCGGACATCCGCTCGCACAAGGCGGACTGACGCTCGATACGTTCATGGCGTGCGGTCACGCCGTGGTGCGAGCGGAAGGGCGCAGCCAGGAAGTGCTCGAAAAGTATCTCGAGAAGCAGCAGATCGTGCGACGAGCCGTGCTGCAAACGTCGCACTTCATGAGCCTGCCGTTCATTCTTTCGCGGACCGATCTGATCGCGACGGTGCCGCATGCGATCGGCTACGCGTACGCATCGGAGCACGCGTCGATCACGCTGGCGGAGCCCCCGCTTGCGTTGCCGCGCTTCGACTTGCGCCAGCACTGGCACCGCAAGTACCACAACGACGTGCTGGGACGATGGCTCCGCGCGATCGTAACGGAGCTGTTCAACGACGCCATGGACGAGTGGCCGCACTAGCGGCGCACGTGTTCACGTCGTCGCACGCTCCGACATCGGCGCGGTAGCGCAGCGGTCCTTGAAGAGCAATGCGATTGCCGCGAGGATCGCCGGCACAGCGAGCATTTCGAGGATCGAAACGATGCCGTAGCCGACTCGCAGCAAGGGTCCGCCGGCCGCGGCACCGAGGATCCCGCCGAGGCGGCCGATGCCGAGCATCCACGCAACGCCCGATGCGCGCCCATGTGTCGGGTAGTAGGAAGCGGCGATAATCGGCATCGACGTTTGCGCGCCGTTCATACAGACGCCGGCGATGAACGTCATCACCGCGAGCGGCACGACGGTGCCGGCTTGGCTGCCCATCGCCCAGACGAAGACGCCGGTCAGCACATAGGTGACGGCGACCACGCGATGGGCATTGAAGCGGTCCATGAGCCAACCGCAGGTGATCGCACCGAGACCGCCGCCGAGCGGAAAGAGCGCAGTGACGAGCGCGGCTTGTTGCAGCGTGAAGCCGGCGTCCTTGACGAGCGTGGGCATCCAGCTGGTGAGCAGGTAATAGACGAGCAGCCCCATGAAATAGGTCAGCCAGAGCATGTAGGTGCCGAAGCGATACCGCGCCGACAAAATGACGGCCAGCGGTGCGGCTGATGCGTCGGTGCGGTCCTCGCCCAGCACGAATTGGCTCGCGTCGACCGATCCGCCTTGTGCGATGCGCGTCAGAACGCGGCGAATCTGCTCGGCGGGCCACGCACGCGCGACCATGAAGCGAATCGATTCGGGCAGCGCGACGAGTGCGAACGCCAGAACGATCGGCATCGCGCCGCCGGTGATGAATACGCTGCGCCACCCGTGCGCAGGGATCAACGCGGCCGCGACGAAACCGCCGGCCGAAGCGCCGAGCGTGAAGCCGCAAAACATGATGTTGACGAGCAGAGCCGTGCGTTTGGCCGGCACATATTCGGACAACA
>CBJMQH010000704.1:0-2386 GCA_966431825.1 uncultured Trinickia sp. | reverse complement strand
AACCGTTATTGTCGCCTCTGGCGCTCCGGCCTGCGTCTATCGCGCCTATCTCGACGAACGGGCGGCCGCAGCCGAGCGCGAGGCGCGCAATGCGGCCGAAGCCGCCAACAGTGCAAAGAGTGCGTTTCTGGCCAGCATGAGTCACGAGTTGCGCACGCCGTTGAACGGCATCCTCGGCTATGCGCAGATTCTGCAACGCGACCCGAAGCTCGATCGCGCGCAGTACGACGCGGTTGGCGCGATCCTGCGCTGCGGCGAACATTTGTTGGGTTTGATCCACGACGTGCTCGATTTCGCGACGATCGAGGCCGGGCGGCTGCGCGTGGAGATCGGCGATGTGCCGGTTTTCGACGCCGTGGCGGCGATCCGCGACGTCATGGCCGTCAAGGCAGTCGAGAAGCAGATCCTCTTTCACTGCGATATCGCGCCCGATGCGCCGCGCACCGTGCGTGCCGACGAACGGCGTCTGCGCCAGGTATTGCTGAACCTGCTCGCCAATGCGATCAAGTTCACCGCGCAGGGCACCGTGGGGCTTCACGTCGCGCGCGCGCCCGATGACGGCGTGCTGTTCGAGGTGTATGACACGGGCATCGGAATCGAGGCCGATCAGGTCGAACGGCTTTTCCTGCCGTTCGAACAAGGGGCGCGGGCGCGTGGGCGTGATCGCGGAATTGGCCTCGGCCTCGCGATCAGCCGGCAGTTCGTGCGTGCAATGGGGGGCGACATCGTCGCCGAAAGCGAGGTGGGGCGCGGCAGCACGTTCCGCTTCGTCTTGCCGGCAGCCGGCGAGACGCCTCACGCCACGGTGGCCCACGGCGCACCGGTGCGCGTGACGGGCTATCTAGGAACCCGGCACACCGTGCTGGTCGTCGATGACATCGAGGTGAACCGCAAAATGGTTTCCGACCTGTTGAGGAGTGTCGGATTCACGGTTCGCCTGGCCGAGTCTTGCGAGGCTGCGCTCGATGTCGTCGCAAGGGAGGCGGTTTCCCTCGTTTTAACGGACATTGTGATGCCGGGAGCAAGCGGATTGGATTTGATCGGGGCGTTGCGCGCGCGCTGGGGCGATACCCATGTGCCGATCGTCGCGATGTCGGCGAGTTCGTCGAGTGCGGACGTCAGCGCAAGCGTGGCGGCAGGCGCCGATGTGTTCCTGCCGAAGCCGCTCGATCTCGATCGGCTACTGGGCGAAATGGGGCGGCTGCTCTCGGTCACCTGGGTCTACGATGCGGCGCTGCAGCATCGTGCGCCGGAGGCCGACCGTCTGGGTGACGCATTGTTCGACGCGCCGCGCGGCGAGCGCATGCAGACGCTGCTTTCGCTGGCGCGCTTGGGCGATATGCACGGCGTGCGCCGGTGGGCGCAGGCGCTCGTCGCCGACGACGCCCGCTATGCATCGTTCGGCGCCGCCCTCGATGCGCTCGCGCGCGCATGCGAATCGAAAGCGTTGCTTGCGTTCGTCGAACGTCACCTGGAGGCGCGCAACGCATGAGCGGCATCGTGGAGCTTCCGGCCTCGGGGCAGACCGTATTGATCGTTGACGATACGCCGGCTAACCTCGGCATCGTGATGGACGCGTTGACCGAGCGCGGGCTGCGCGTGTTGATCGCGTTGGACGGTCAGGAAGGGTTTGATCGCGCCGTCTATTCGCAGCCCGAATTGATCCTGCTCGATGTGAATATGCCGGGCACAGGCGGCATAGAGACCTGCCGCAGGTTGAAAGCCGATCCGCGCACGTGCGATATCCCCGTCGTCTTTATGACGGTGGCCGACGGTATCGATGCCATGGTGGAAGGATTCCAGGCCGGCGGTGTCGACTATGTGACGAAGCCGGTTCGGCTCGATGAGCTCGTGGCGCGCGTGAACGCGCAGCTCTCGATGCGTGCTCTGCACAAGCGGCTTGCCGATCGGAACAGGCAGCTGCAGGAAGAGATCCTCGTGCGGCAACGCGCGGAGACCGAGCTGTCGCGCATCCGTGACGAGCTCGAGGTGCACGTGGCGCGGCGCACGGAACAGCTCGCGCGCGCCAACGCTGATCTGCAGGCGCAGGTCGCCGAGCGCGCGCGGACAGAAGCGAAGCTGCGCGCGAGCGAGGCGAGTCTGGCCAATGCGCAGCGCCTGGCCGGCATTGGCGACTGGCAATGGCGGGCGGCCGAGGGCGTCACGCACGTGTCGGCCGAAGTCAATACGATCCTCGGTGCGAGGATACGCCCAGGTGCTCACTGCTACGCGGCTTATCTTGCCGGCGTGCATCCCGACGATCGTGCGATCGTGCGTCGCGCTTGCAGAATCGGGTTGACCCGTGGCGTTGCACAGGCGGTCGATCACCGGATCGTCGGGGCCGACGGCACTGAACGGATCGTGCAGCTCAGAGTGGAGTCGCTCG
>CBJMQH010000703.1:0-2395 GCA_966431825.1 uncultured Trinickia sp. | reverse complement strand
TCGGCTGGGAGCGGTTTCGTGCGCTCGCTGCGCTGACGGAGATTCCGGCGTACGCTTTGGGCGGGATGAGCCTCGATATGCTGGAAGAGGCTCGCAACGCGGGCGCGCACGGTATCGCGGCGATTCGCGCGCTCTGGGGCGCAGGCATACGTTAGCCGCCCTCGAGGGTGCTGTCCCTTGCTGGACCACTTATTTGCCCGCCCCCGTCGGCGGAATACAAGTCAGCACAAGAACCCCTCGGTTGTTTGCGGCAGAACGGACCGAGGCTTGGTGAAACGCGCCTGGCCCGCAAGTCCATTCCGCGACGAAATCCGCTTTGCAAGCCCTTTGAGCGCGAAACGTAGCCGGCGCGGCGACCGAAAATCGGCAGGTGTCGACCGCGTTGCAGTGCTGGGCCAGTTCACGCGTCGCATTGCCGCGATGTGCACCGCAATTCGCCCCGTAGGTGCCTGATTCGATTTGGATAGGGGCGGCCGACGCGATCATGCTTGCTCCGAGAAGCCCGCCAAGCGACAAGAGCGTGCAGATTGCCCTGAGCATGGTTTTCTCCTTTGCCGGCGTACGGTCACCCGACGAAGATAGACGGCTCGCTCAGTGCTTCAGGCACGACCTCGGTCCGGCACCGACGCGGGCCCCTCCGGTTAAGTTCAAGTGTAGGCGGCAGGCGGCATTTGGCCTTCGTTCGGCTGCAACAAGATCGCTCCCTGTCGATCGAGTCGGCTCGGCCAAGCCGATAGGCATCGCCGACTGGCGCCACCGCACTAACCCGCCGTATGCACCAACGGCTCCCGGGCAAACACCTCGGCGACCCAATCGGCAAACACCCGCACCTTGCGGGGAAGATTCCGATTCGCCGGATACATGATCGAGATGGGACGGGGAGGTGAAGGGTAGTCCTTAAGAATCTCGCACAACGCACCGGCACGGACATACGGCATGAGCGAATAAACGGCGCCTTTAAGCAAGCCGAGCCCATTGAGCCCACAGGTGACAAACGCATCCACGTCGTTGACGGCGATCATACCGGCCATCTCGATCGTTTCCACTTGCCCATCCACAAGAAAGTCCCACGTCCGCACGCGCCCCGTATTGCTCGAAACATAATTCACGGCAATGTGGTCGCGCAGCTCTTCCAGCGTTGTAGGCACACCATATTTCTCGATATAGGAGGGCGCAGCACACGTCATTCGCGGCATATTGCCGATCCGCCGCGCAACGAGCCCCGAATCTTCGAGGTCCCCGGTCCGGATCACACAGTCCACACCTTCCTCGACAATGTCGACCTGCCGGTCGCTGAGCCCCATTTCAATCTCGATCTCCGGATACCGTTCGAAGAACTCCGGCAGATGCGGAATGATCATCGTCTTCGCAATCAGCGAAGGCATGTTGACCTTCAAGCGTCCTTTCGGACTGAGCTTCGCGTGCGTGAGTTCGGCTTCCATCTCGTCGACCTCGGCCAGCACACGCACACAGCGCTGGTAGTAGGCTTCGCCCTCGTCGGTCACACTGATGCTGCGCGTCGTGCGGTTGAGCAACCGTGCGCCCAGATGCGCCTCCAGCGCCTGTACCGTGCGCGACACCTGCGGCGCCGCCATTTGCAGCGAATCGGCCGCCTTGACGAAGCTGCGCGATTCGACCACGCGCGTGTACACCTTCATTGCGATAAAGCGGTCCATGTGCCGCAGCCTCCGATTCATTGTTTTTTGCACTGAACGCGCTGCAACGCAGCACGGTCGGTGGCATGCAAAGATCGTCCAATGCCCCCGCACTGTCAATAGCCCACGTCTCCTCGTACCGTCGTACGAACCCCAACCAACCGCGGCGACGCAGGCCGAACACACAAGGCCGATTGTTTTACCCGGCGCACCAGTGAATTCCGGATTCGCGTATTTATCGTGCGCCGCACCATGCCTAAACTGTATTCACACGCTGCGATCAAGACAGGCCGCAGCCTTTCAGAACCAGAATTCGGAGGTCCTCATCATGAACGCATTTTTCAAGACCGTTGCTGTTGCCGCCGCGCTCGTCGCACCCGTCGTCACGTTCGCGCAATCGAACCAACCCGTCACGCGTGCCCAAGTGCAAGCCGAACTCGCCCGCGTAGTCGCAGCTGGCTACAACCCGCACGACTGGATGCATTATCCCGACAATATCCAGGCCGCCGAGGCCCGCGCAGCCGACAATTCCAGCGGCTACGGTTCGACCGCAGGCGGCGCATCGGAATCGGGGCAACGCACGGACGGCGCCGTCAGCACCTATTCGCCGCCCGTCTATCAGCACAACTAAGCAGCATTTCACCGGCGGCCACCCGCCGGCGTTTTGCCGAAAAGCGCAATGCCCGGACGATTCGCCCGGGCATTCTCACATCTACCGCTTAGACCAAGGTCAGCGTCAA
>CBJMQH010000702.1:0-2395 GCA_966431825.1 uncultured Trinickia sp. | reverse complement strand
GTCCACGGCGCGCTGCAGGAATGCGCGCACGGCCGGCTCATCGGAGAGGACACCTTCGTAAAGCTCGACCCCGGCCAATCGCAGCGTGCCGGGGAAGCGCTCGATCGCGGCAAGCACTGCATCGCGCTGGGCGTCGTCGCGCACGCCGGTGCGGCCACCGGGCACGCCCAGTTCGAGCAGCACCTGCAGCGGCTTGCCTGCAGCCTCGAAGAAGGTGCCGAGCTGCTCGACGATCTCGACCGAATCGACAAGGCAGAAGAACTCGAAATCGGGATCGGTCAGCAATTCGGCGATCATCGCCATGTTGTGCCGGCCCACGAGCTGATTCGCCATCAACACGCGCTGCACGCCGCCGAGGTACGCGGCGCGGGTCTGGTGGGCCGTTGCAAGCGTGATCCCCCACGCGCCTTTTTCGAGCTGACGGCGAAAGAGCTGCGGCGCCATCGTCGTCTTGCCGTGCGGGGCCAACTTGACGCCGTATTCGGTGACGAACGCCTGCATCCAGTTCAGGTTGTGTTCCATGCGCTCGGCACAAAGCACGGCCGCGGGCAGGCTCACATCCTCTGCAAGCAGATTCCATTCGAGATTGACCGCCTGGTCGAGCGCCACGCTCGCGCTTGGCACGACGCCGAGCCCTTTACTGTAAGGATCGATCGTCGCGGTTTGATAGCTCGTCACTTTCATCGTCGGGTCCGGTGGGGGCGCGTGTCGGGCGGTATCCGCTTACGCATGCGCTCATAGTACAGAAAGTTCAGGGGGGCGAAGCATCGCCGCTCTTTGTGGCATAGGCGGGCCGTAAGCACGCCGGCGCCCGCCTGCCCTCGAAACTCGGGTACGATTTGCGGCACACCCGAGCGCTCGAAAGAGGAGGCATCGATGCATTCCCATCCCGAAGCAGCCGATACGCTGATCATTGGCGCCCAACTGTACGACGGCACCGGCGCGCCGCCCGTCGAGCGCAACGTCGCGATCCGCGACGGCCGGATCGTGGCGATCGGCGTCCTGTCGAACTGGCTCGCCGAGGACGTCGTCGACGCCGACGGCCTCGCGCTCGCGCCCGGCTTCATCGACGTCCACACGCACGACGATACCCATGTCGTCGATGCGCCGCAGATGTTGCCCAAGATTTCGCAGGGCGTGACCACGGTAATCGTCGGCAACTGCGGCATCAGTGCGTCGCCTGTCACGCTGAAGGACGGGCCGCCCGATCCGATGAACCTGCTCGGCACGCGCGAAGCCTTTCGTTACCCGAGCTTCGCTGCTTATGTCGATGCCGTGAATGCGGCGCGGCCTGCCGTCAACGTCGCGGCGCTGGTCGGGCATACGGCACTACGAAACAATCATATGGACCGGCTCGATCGCGCAGCGACGACCGACGAGATCGCCGCGATGCGGGCGCAGCTCGCCGACGCGTTGGCGCACGGCGCCCTGGGTTTGAGCTCGGGACTCGCGTACGCCTCGGCTTTCGCCGCGCCGACCGAGGAGGTCATGGCGCTCGCCGAGCCGCTGGCCGCCGCAAACGCGGTCTATACGACCCATATGCGAAGCGAGTTCGACACGATTCTCGAGGCGTTCGACGAAGCGTGCCGGATCGGCCGCCATGCGCGTGTACCCGTCGTCATTTCGCATTTGAAATGTGCCGGGCCGCGCAACTGGGGGCGCAGCATCGAGGTGCTGGGCGCGCTCGAACGCGCGCGGGCGCTGCAACCGATTGGTTGCGACTGCTACCCGTACGACCGAAGCTCGACCACGCTCGATCTGAAGCAGGTGACGGGGGATATCGAGATCACGGTGACATGGTCGACGCCGCACCCCGAGATGGCCGGCAAGCGGATCGCTCAGATCGCGCAGGCGTGGGGCGTGAGCGAGCAGGAGGCGGCGCGCCGACTGCAGCCGGCGGGTGCCGTCTATCACAACATGTCGGAAGACGACGTGCGGCGCATTCTTTCGCACCCCTCAGCAATGGTCGGCTCGGACGGGTTGCCGAACGATCCGTTGCCGCATCCGCGTCTGTGGGGCACGTTTGCCCGCGTGCTGGGGCACTACGCGCGCGATGTAGGGTTGATTCCGCTCGAAGAGGCGATACGCAAGATGACGGGGCTGGCGGCACGCCGCTTCGGTCTCGCGCAACGCGGCGAGATTCACGTGGGCTATCACGCCGATCTCGTGCTGTTCGACCCCGCGCGCGTGCGGGACGCCGCGACGTTCGACAACCCGCGGCAGCCGGCCGAAGGAATCGAGGCCGTCTGGGTGAACGGCCAGTTGAGCTACCGCTCGGGTGCGCCGACGCTCGAACGAGCGGGCCGCTTCGTCGCGCGCGGCGCGGTGCCGGCCGGCGATACGGCTGGCGCGTTCTGAGTCCACTCGGCGGGTGCGGCGGCGATGCCGCACCCAC
>CBJMQH010000701.1:0-2406 GCA_966431825.1 uncultured Trinickia sp. | reverse complement strand
CGGATGCGGTCTTCGATGACCACTCCTTGCGCGTGCCGGCGAACTGCGTGGAAATGCTCTCCGTTTCCGTTTCGCGACTGATCGCGCACCGTGCCAACGCGATCTGGATTACCCCCGAACTCGCCGCGCGGGACGATCTCGCGCGCGGCGTGCTGGCCACCCTGCCCATTGCGATGCTCGAGGCCGAAGAGCCCGTCGGCTTCCTTCGACGCAGTGCCGCCGAACCGAATGAACTGACCGAAGCCCTTGCCGCCATCTTGCGTGCGCTGGCGGGCGCGCTGCCGCCGGCCAGGGCGGCCACGCCGCGCCGGCGCACAGCGCCGAACGGCCCGCCTCCCGCTTGACCCGATCACGGCGAAGCGCATACGATCGGGGCAGCGTTCGGCAATAGCGCACTTGTTCGATAATCGAACAGCGTGGAAGTCCATCAGTCGAATAGGCAGCGAACGAATTTGGAGCAACCGAGGAGCCAGCCCTCTGGCGGCCGCTCCGCTCAAGAGGACCCCAGCCCCGCCATGTTCCATTACGAAGGACGCCTCACCGATTTTCTTGCTTCGACCGAAGCCATGCTCGCTGTCTTTTCGCCGCGCTCGACCGTGCAGCGGATGCTCGATGTCGAAGCCGCGCTCGCCAAGGCGCTCGCGCTGTCGGGCGTGATACCGGCCGACGCGGTTGCGCCGATCGTCGCAACCTGTCAGGCCGACGCCCTCGATGTCGACGCATTGGCCCGCGCCGCCGCGAGCGGGGGCAACCTGGCCATTCCGCTCGTCAAGCAATTGACGGCGCAGGTCGCTGCCGTCTCTCCCGAAGCCGCGAAATACGTGCATTGGGGTGCGACAAGTCAGGACATCATCGACACCGGCATGGTGCTGCAGTTGCGCGATGCGCTTGCTCTGATCGATACGGGCGTGGACACGCTCGCACGCGCGCTCGCCACCGAGGCAAAGCGCCACCGCGATACGCCGATGGTCGGGCGCACATGGCTGCAACAAGCGCTTCCGATCACGCTCGGGCTGAAGTTTGCGCAATGGCTCGATGCGATGCTGCGCCACCGGGAGCGCCTCGCACAGTTGCGCGAACGGGTGCTCGCGTTGCAATTCGGCGGTGCCGCGGGCACGCTCGCGAGCCTCGGTGGGCAGGCCGATGCCGTTGCCCAAGCGCTCGCGCGCGAACTCGGGTTACCGCGGCCGGCTGTGCCGTGGCGTACGCAACGCGACCGCACCGCCGAAGCAGCGACCGTCCTCGGGCTGCTGGCCGGCACGCTCGGCAAGATCGCGCGCGATATTTCGCTGCAGATGCAAACCGAGATCGGCGAACTGGCCGAGCCGTCCGCCGCCGGTAAGGGGGGATCGTCGACGATGCCGCACAAGCGCAACCCGGTTGGGTGTGCGTCTGCCTTGAGCGCCGCCGCACGCGTGCCGGGGCTCGTCGCCACGATGCTCGGCGCGATGGTGCAGGAGCACGAGCGCGCGCTCGGCGGCTGGCAAGCCGAATGGGAAACGCTGCCCGAGATCGCACGGCTTTGCGCCGGCGCGCTCGCCAACGTGGCGCATATCATCGAGGGCATCGAGGTCGACACACACCGCCTCTCCCGCAATCTGAACGAGACGGGCGGGCTGATTCTGGCGGAGGCGGTGATGCTGGCGCTCGGCGCATCGATGGGCCGGATGGAGGCGCATCGGCTCGTCGAGCATGCATCGCGCGACGCGGTGCAAAGCGGGCGCAGCCTGCGCGACACGCTCGCAGCCAACCCCGAGGTGATGCGCCTGATCGACGACGCGCAACTTGACCCGTTGCTCGACCCCGCGAACTACGTCGGCAGCGCAGGCCGGTTCGTCGATGCCGTGCTGGCTGAATATGCCCGCGCGGCGGGGGCCACCGGTGCGCGGCCGTAGCCCCCTCCCGCCAGCGCCTACTAACACAACGTATCGATCCGCTTTTTCCTGGAAACGCCATGAACGATGAAGAACGCTACGACGCCGGGATGGGCGTGCGGCGCGCCGTGTTGGGCGATGCCCACGTCGACCGCTCGCTCGCCAACCGGACTGACCTTACGCACGAGTTTCAGAACTTCATCACACGCTATGCATGGGGCGAGATCTGGACGCGAGAGGGGCTGCCGCGCCACACGCGCAGTCTTCTGACGATTGCAATGATTGTTGCGCTTAACCGCGGCGAAGAGCTGGCGCTTCACCTGCGTGCAGCAAAAAACAACGGTGTGACGCGTGACGAGATCAAGGAGGTGCTGCTGCAGACCGCGATTTATTGCGGCGTGCCCGCGGCCAACTCGGCTTTCCATCTGGCCGACAAGATTTTCCGCGAAGAAGACGCTGGGGCCTGACCGCCAGCGGAACAGGGGACAGTCGCCGCCGCACGGGCCGCCCGTGCGGCGCGGCCGGGAAACGC
>CBJMQH010000700.1:0-2410 GCA_966431825.1 uncultured Trinickia sp. | reverse complement strand
TCAGTCGCGAGCCATTTGCCGATCACGACCTTCTGCTGATTGCCGCCCGACAGCTCGCCGACGGCCTGCTGCGGGCCCGAACAGCGGATTCGCATCGCTTCGATGTACCGATCGGCAAGCGCACGCTCCCGGCTGCCGTCGATCCACCCGAAAAGGGACACGGCGCCGAAGTTGTTCAGCGCAATGTTCGATGCGATCGACTGCGGCAGCATCAAACCCTCGCTCTTGCGGTCCTCGGTGATGAGCGCCATGCCCTGCCGCACCGCATCGGTGGGCGAGTGAATCGGCGTGGGCTGCGCGGCGTCGCCGATCGTTACCGTACCGCGATCTTTCGGATCGGCCCCGAAAATGGCGCGCAGCAATTCCGTGCGGCCTGAGCCGATCAGTCCGCTGATGCCGAAAATCTCGCCGCTGCGCACGGTGAAGGACACGTCCTTGACGGCCGTTCCGGCAGAGATTTTATCGACGCGCAGCATCGGTGCGCCAATGTGGCGCTCGCCGAACTCGATCGTCTCGCCGAGATCGCGGCCGACCATCTGCGCCACGAGCCGGTCCGTGCTGTAGTCGGCGATCGGGCCGACGCTCACGAGGCGGCCGTCGCGGAGCACGGCGACGCGATCGGAGATGCGCACCAGCTCCTCGAGACGATGCGAGATATAGACGATCGACACGCCGTCGCGCTTGAGCCGCTCGACTTGATGGAACAGCAGATCGACCTCGCGGCCCGTCAGCATGGCGGTCGGCTCGTCGAGGATCAGCACGCGGCAATCGCCGATCAGGTTGCGCGCGATCTCGACGAGCTGTTGATGGCCGATGCCGAGCTCGCTCACGAGCGCATCGGGATCGAGCGCTTCGAGCCCGACCCGCGCCATCGCCACGCGCGCGTCTTCCCGCAAGCGCCTGCGGGAGATCCACCCGATGCCTTTCACCGCCGGCAGACGGTTCAGGAACAGGTTCTCTGCGATCGTGAGCGTGGGCAAGAGGTTCAGCTCCTGCATGACCATGCGCACGCCGAGCGCTTCGGCTTCGCTGCGGCTCGCGGGCGCATACGGCTGCCCGCGATACCGCATGACGCCGCCGCTTGGCGCAACGAGACCGCTGATGATCTTCGACAGCGTGCTCTTGCCCGCACCGTTTTCGCCGGTCAGGGCCAGCACTTCGCCCGCATTCAGCGTGAGGTCGACGCCCGCCAGGACGGGCACCGTGTACGTCTTTCCAACGCCGGCCACCGTCAAGACGGGCTCGCCCGGCGGCAGGCGCTGCGCGCTATCGGTTGTTACTGCGCTCATGCTCCCTCCTTCGAGAAGCGCACCAGGGCGAAGCCCGATCCGTGTTCCGGCGTAATCGCTACGCGACAATACGCAGAACTTACTTCTTCACGACCAGTTCGACCGGCGTTTCGACGAGGCTCGACAGCTCGCTCTGCTTCTTGTGCTCGCGAATCGCATTGAGCGCCGTCTGGATGCCGAACACGGCCTGCTTCGCCGCGAACTGATCGACCGTGGCCACGACGCGCCCGTCGGCCAGCATCGGCTTCACCGCGGCGATGTTGTCGTAGCCGACCACGGCCACCTTGCCGGCACGACCCGCCGCGCGGACCGCAGAGACGGCACCGAGGGCCATGTTGTCGTTGCCGGCGAGCAGCGCCTTGAGGTTCGGATAGGCGTTGAGCATGGCGGCCGACACGGCGTTGCCCTTGTCGAGTTCCCAGTCGCCTGATTGAACGGCGACGACCTTGATGCCCGCCGCAGCCATGGCGTCCTTGAAGCCCGCCGTCCGTTGTTGCGCGTTCGTCGTCGTCGACACGCCTTCCACAATCCCGACCTCGTCGCCCTTGGCAAGCTTCGCCGCCAGGTAGTCGCCGGCAAGGCGTGCGCCCTTTCGGTTGTCCGGACCGACGAACGGCACGGTCAGCCCCTTCGACTTCAGCACTTCCGGATCGAGGCGATTGTCGATGTTCACGACGACGATGCCCGCGTCGATCGCCTTCTTGACGACCGGCACCATCGCCTTCGAATCGGCCGGCGCAATGACGATCGCGTCGACCTTGGAGACGATCATCTGCTCCACGATGCGGATTTGCGCGGCCGTATCCGTCTCATCCTTGATACCGTTCGCCACCAGGTCGAAATCGGCAGCGTGGTGCTTCTGGTAATCCTTGGCGCCGTCTTCCATCGTCAGGAAGAATTCGTTCGCGAGCGACTTCATGACGAGCGCGACTTTCGGACGCGCCGCGGTTTTTTGCGCGGCATCGTCGGCATGGGCGGCCAGCGGCGAGAGGACGGCGGCAGCCAGCCCGATGCATGCGGCAAGAACGCGACGGCGGACGGGGTTCTTCATGTGATGTCTCCTTCAGACGCATTGGATTCGTTATCGAGTGCAACGGTCGGGTTTTCCCGCAACCGGTTGC
>CBJMQH010000699.1:0-2418 GCA_966431825.1 uncultured Trinickia sp. | reverse complement strand
CGTTATTTCGTCGAATGCGCTGCGGCCGAAGGGGGATCGCCGGCACGCCAGCCGCCGCCGATGTCTTTGACGAGCGCCACGCGCGTGAGCGCCGCGGCAGCGACGCTCGCGCGCCACCGTCGCGCAGCGTCCGCGGCAACGATCTGCGCGTTGGCAACGTCCATATCGTTCGCCAATCCGGCGCGCCGTCGGCGCTGCATATCGGCCTCGAGTTGGCGATCGCGCTCCATGATCGCGCGGGACGCCAGCGCGACGGCGTCGTCCTTGCGTTGCCGGGCAAGTTCATCCTCGACCTCGCGGCATGCAGCGATCACGGTCGCCCGATAGTGCGCCACGGCGGCATCGTATTCGGCGCGCGCCGCCTGCACACGCGCCCGCGTGCGCCCCGCCTCGAAAAGCGGCAAGCTGATCGAAGGCCCCAGCGACCAAATCCGAGTCGGCGCACTGAGAAGGCTGGCGAGCGTCATGCTTTCGCCGCCGACGCTTGCGCCAAGCAGCAAATCGGGAAAGTAGGCGGCCTGCTCGACCCCGATGCGTGCATTCGCGGCAGCCATCCGCTGTTCCGCCTCGACGATGTCGGGCCGGCGCTCGAGCAGCGCGGACGGCAGAACGGGCTCGACGTCGGGCAATGCGAAGCGATAGCTCGGATCGGGCGCAATCGACAGCGGCGTCGACGACATCCCGAGCAAGGCGGACACGGCGTGCGCTTCGATCGCGCGCGCGCTCATCGCGCTCGCCACGCGGGCCTCCGCATCCGAAAGTGCATCGTGGGCTCGCAGCACGTCGTCGTCCGTTGCGAGACCGTTACGCTTGGCGGCCTGCGTCATCGTCACGAGATCGCTGAACGCATGCTGCTCGGCTCGCAGCGCATCGAGTTCGAGATCGGCTGCGCGCACCGACAGGTAGTGAGCAGCCAATGCCGACGATACGCTCAGTCGGATGGCGTCCAACTTGGCGGCATCCGCTTGCGCGCTCGCGGTGCGCGCCTGTACGTCACGCTTGGCCCTGCCCCACAGGTCGATTTCCCATTGCGCGTCGACGAGCGCCCTGACTTCCCTTACCCGATAATAGACATAGGCGCTGCGCGGCCGATCGAAGTCCGCACGGCGGCTGTGCGAAGCATCGGCCTGGGCGGACAGCGACGGCAGCAACGAGGCCTGCGACTGCGCCACGATCGCACGGGCCTCGTCATAGCGCGCGACAGCGGCGGCAATCGATTGATTGGACGCCCACGCCTGGTCCTCGAGGCTGTCGAGCACCGGGTCGCGCCAAACCGTCCACCATTTCACGCCGCCGGCTTCGTCCGCGGACGGCGCCGTCGCATTCGCCTGCCCCTGCGCGTCCGAGCCCGCGCGCGGGACGCCATGCCATCTGACGTCACCGCCGAAGCGATCGGGCAGGACGACAGGCGGCCGGACGTATTCCGGACCGACCGTACAGGCCGCCAGCCACAGCGCCAGCACGGCCGCGCCGCCGCGCCGCGCCGCAGGCAGGCGCGGACCCCAGACCTCGAAGGCTTTGAAAATGAAGATCACTCGCGCCCCTTGCTGAACCGAGACAACGATGCTTCGACGCGATGCAGTACGAGGTAGACGACCGGCGTCGAATACAGCGTCAAAAGCTGGCTAAGCAACAGCCCGCCGATGATCGCCACCCCGAGCGGGTGGCGCAGTTCCGAACCCATGCCCGAGCCGAACGCGAGCGGCACGGCGCCAAAGAGCGACGCCATCGTCGTCATGAGAATCGGACGGAAACGGAGCACGGCCGCACGCGTGACGGCGTCGAGCGCCGGCATGTTCTCCTTGCGTTCGAGTTCGAGTGCGAAATCGATCATCATGATCGCGTTCTTCATCACAATGCCGATCAACAGCACGATGCCGATCAAGCTCATCACGTCCAGGCCGATGCGCGTCGCCCACAACGTGAGCAGCGCGCCCAGCGCCGCCGACGGGAGTGTCGACAAGATGGTCACCGGATGCATGAGGCTTTCATAAAGCACGCCGAGCGTCACATAGACGACGAATACGGCGGCCAACACGAGAAACACCTCGTTTCCAAGCGATGCGACGAACACTTTCGTCGCGCCTTCGAAAGCGACCGATACGCCGGCGGGGACATGAAGCCGATCGAGCGCGCGACGCACATGATCGAGCGCGGCATTCAACGATTCGTGCGGCGCGAGATCGAACGACACATCGGCGTAACGAAACTGATCCTTGCGCTCGATGGTGAGCGGGGCCGGCCGGGTCGAGACCCGCGCGAGCGCGCCGAGCGGCACCATCTTTCGCTGCGCGCCGGAGAGATAGACGCTGCGGGTAATCGCCTCCGGCGCGGCGAGCGGATCCTTTGCGGCCATCACAACGTGGTACTGGTTCTCTTGGGTGAAGATCGTCGTCACCTGCCGTTGCCCGAAGGCGT
>CBJMQH010000698.1:0-2430 GCA_966431825.1 uncultured Trinickia sp. | reverse complement strand
CGCGAGCAGGTCGCGCTGCGCATCGAGCACTTCGAGAAAACGCGTTGCACCGTCGTCGTAGCGCAACCGCACGAGGCGCGCACGCTCAGTTTGGGCATCAAGCGTTTCGCGCGCGGTACGCACCTGTTCGGTCAACCATTTGCGGGCCGCCAATGCATCGGACACGTCACGGAATGCGCTCTGCACAGCCAGGTCGTATTGCGCGAGCGCTTCGTCCCGGCGGGCCTTCGCAAGCGCCAGGTTGCCGCGGTTGCGGCCGGCATCGAAGATGGGCAACGTGAGATTCGGTATGAACGTCCAGGCGCGGGTCCCCGAGGTAAACAGATCGGCAAGCTCGGTGCTGCCCGAGCCAAGCGAACTCGTCAATGCGATCCGTGGGAAAAACGCGGCACGCGCCGCACCGATATTCGCGTTCGCGCCGCGCAGGCGGTGAACGGCCGCCACGATGTCCGGCCGCGCATCGAGCAGGTCCGACGGCAAACCGGCCGTCAGCATCGGCGCGATACCGTCGTCGTCGAGCCATTGCTGCCCTGCGCCGGGCAACGCCTGCGTTCCGACCAGCAGATCGAGTGCATGGGCGTTCGTCGCGCGCGATTGTTCGAGCTGCGCACCCAGCGCGACCGCCTGTTGCAGCAGAATTTCGGACTGTTCCAGATCGAGCTTCGACGTGGCGCCGACCTGATAGCGGCGCCTGAATATCGCAAGCGATGCCTCGCGCGTCTCGATCGTCTTGAGCGTCAGCGCAATACGCTCGTCGAGTTCACAGACGGTGAGGTACGTATCGGCGACCTGCCGCACGAGCGAAAGCGCCATCGCGCGGCGCGCGCCGACGCTCGCCAGATAGTCTTCGAGTGCGGCGTCCTTCAAACTGCTAACGCGCCCCCACAGATCGATTTCCCAACTGCTCTCGACGAGCGAGACCTCGTAGAGATCGCCGATCACGGGCTGCGGAAACAGTAGCCCGCCGGGCGCGCGAAAGCGGATGGCGGCCGCGTTGGCATCGACACCCGGCCACTGCGCCGAACGCCGGATGCCAGAGACGGCACGCGCGGCTTCGATACGCGCGCGTGCCGCGTGTTGGTCCCGGTTCTCGCGCAGGGCGGTTTCGATCAACGCACGCAGCCGCGGATCGGAGAAATATGCCTGCCAGCGCGGCACCGCAGTGCGGACCGCCGTCGGCACATCGTCTATCGGCGTCGCATCGGCCGAATCCGCAGGGTACGTCTCGGGCACCGGCAAAGGCGGCCGCTCGGTCTGCGGCGCTAGCGAGATGCAGCCCGCGCCGACACATGCGAGTACTGCGCATAGGAGCACGCGTGCGGCAAGCGCGCTCGATCGCACGAGAGGGCAACGAGCGCGCTTACCAGGAACGGGGTCGTCAAGGGATACGGTTTGCATGCGTCCGTTGTTCGAAGTGGCGGAAGACCGCGGCCGGCTACCCGGCACCTCGACAACGGATCGATCCCGCGCTGAGGCAGAATCGTTATATCCGAGGAAACCCCTACTCGGCCCTGATTTAAATCAACCCAAGCTCAGCTCATTGCAACGACACGCATCGCCGGCGAAAGCACGTCGGTGGCCAGATGATCGTCGTCCACGCCGTCGACGAGGATCACGTCGCCGACCGAATGCTCTGTACGCAGCGGCAGAATCGCCTGATAGGCGGGCGAGCGGTACCAGTTGCGGGCGGTTTCGCGATCGCGGAATGCAATCATGATGAGGTCTCCGTACCACTTGCCCTCGAGCACGTCCTTCGCGCCCCCGTGCACGACGAACCGCCCGCCGAACGGCGCGAGCGTCGCGTCGATGCGTTCGAGGTATTCGACGATCTCGGGGCACATCGTCACCTGATGGAGATGGGCTACGGCAAACGTGGTCATGGCGGCGGCTCCTTTCGTTGAATCGCCCGCATCGGGCGGATGAAGGAAGCGTAGCCCGGGCGCCGCACGAATTCGATTACGTGGGAGGTAATGGCCTGAAGCCATCCCCGCCCTTCAGTCGAACGCCTCGTAGACGTGGGGAGGCACCGCCGCGCCTTCCGCATGAACCGTGTAGGCCTCCTGCACATCGCGCGCGACGTCGAGCGCCGACCATCGGTCGCGCGCATGGATGAATGCGATCGGCTCGCCCGTCTCCACGCGCTGCCCCAACTGCGCGAGGTCGGTCAAGCCGACGCTGTAGTCGATCGGGTCGTCGACCTGACGCCGGCCGCCGCCGAGCGCCACCACGGCAAGACCGAGCCTGCGGCAGTCGATCTGCGCGACAAGGCCGGCGCGCGGCGCCGCGACAGGAACGACGGCCTGCGCGCGCGGAACGCCAAGCTCGATTCCGAGGTGCGCGACCTGAAGGAAGGCACCGAGGCCGTCGAGGAGCGCGCGCGGCTTGAACTGGGCATGATCAAGCAGAACGAAGTGTTCGTGCAGGTGGTCG
>CBJMQH010000697.1:0-2433 GCA_966431825.1 uncultured Trinickia sp. | reverse complement strand
CGCGCGCATCCCGTCGATATGCGGTGCCAGCTTCGGCGCCTGGGCGATCACGGTGCTGTCGACGTTCTGGATCGTGAAGCCGGCCGCCTTGATGCGGGCCGCGCACTCGCGCAGCAGCACGCGGCTGTCGGCGCCCTTGAATGCCGCGTCCGTGTCGGAGAAATGGCGGCCGATGTCGCCGAGCGCCGCCGCGCCGAACAGCGCGTCGGTGATCGCGTGCAGCAGCACGTCCGCGTCCGAGTGGCCGAGCAGGCCGCGCTCGTACGGAATCGTCACGCCGCCGATGATGAGCGACCGCCCCGGCACGAGCGCGTGTACGTCATAGCCCTGTCCGATTCTAAAATCCATCTTGAGTCCGTTTGTCGTGTGATCAGTTGTTGTGGGATGCATTCGATGCAGGCTGCGCGCCGCTTGGCCGCTCATCCGTCTGGCGCAGGATCGCGTCGGCCAGATCGAAATCCTCGGGATAAGTCACTTTGAAGTTGCGCAGGCTGCCTTGGACGAGCCGCGGCGCATGACCGAGCCATTCGATGGCGCTCGCCTCGTCGGTGAGGTCGTGCCCGTCGCGCTCGGCACGCTCGATCGCCTCGCGCAACATGCCGATGCGGAACATCTGCGGCGTTTGCGCCTGCCAGAGCCCGTTGCGCGATTCCGTCCGCGCAATCCGCTCGCCCGCTTGCGCATCGACGCGCTTCAATGTGTCGGCCACCGGCAGCGCCATGATGCCGCCGACGGGGTCGTCTTTCACCGCGGTCACCAAGGCGCGGATCAGGGCCGGCGTGATGCCGGGCCGCGCCGCATCGTGCACGAGTACCCAGTCGTCATCGCGCGCGCCGAACTCGGCCAGCGCATCGAGCCCGTTTCTCACCGAGGCCTGGCGCGACGCGCCCCCGCAGCGGCGCACGGCGAAACGCAGGCCCGAGAAGCGGCGCGCATCGAAATGCGTATCGTCGGGAGCAATGACGACGAGGGTCTGCGCGAACTCGCTGCAGGCATCGAACGCGGCAAGCGAGAAATGCAGCAGATCGCGGCCGGCAACGGTCCGGTACTGCTTGGGCATGGGGGCACCGGAACGGCTGCCGGTGCCGGCGCAGGGGATGAGAGCGAACAATCGGGAGGTCACGAGCGCGGGCCGCAGTCAAAAACAAAGGACGGATTTTATAATAGGCAGCTTCGTGCGAGGCGACCGGGCAGCTGTCGGCCCGGCCGACGGGCCGCCACCCCTGCCGTTTGCTGCGGTTTTCCGCCTATCGGTGGGTTGGTGGGCCGCTTTTTTGCGCACGACCACTCGTTGCAGTTCCATTTCCTTTGTCATGCCCCAGACCGCCGCCACGTCTTCCGCCTCCAAGCTCCCGCTCGCGCTCGTCAAGCCCGGCCAGCGTTTCGCCTTCGACGGCACACACGGCGCCTCGGACGCACTGCTGATCGCCCGCTACAGCGAGGCGTCGCGCGGGCAAGTGCCGCTCGTCGCCGTCGTCTGCGCGAGCGCCGTCGACGCCCAGCGGCTGGCGCAGGAGATCCCCTGGTTTGCGCCGTCGGCCCGCGTGCGGCTGCTGCCCGACTGGGAAACGCTGCCCTACGACACGTTTTCGCCGCATCAGGACCTCGTCTCCGAACGTCTGGCGACCTTGCACGACCTCGGCGAAGGCCGCTGCGACATCCTGCTCGTGCCGGCCACCACGGCGCTCTACCGGATGCCGCCGGCATCGTTCCTGGCCGCCTACACGTTCTCGTTCGCCCAGGGCGAACGGCTGAACGAGGCCAAGCTGAAGGCGCAACTGACCCTGGCAGGCTACGAGCACGTGAGCCAGGTCGTGCGTCCCGGCGAATACTGCGTACGCGGTTCGCTGATCGATCTTTTTCCGATGGGCTCGCCGCTACCGTACCGGATCGACCTGTTCGACGATCAGGTCGACTCGATCCGCGCGTTCGACCCCGACTCGCAGCGCAGCCTCTACCCGGTGCGCGACGTGCGCCTGTTGCCGGGGCGCGAATTCCCGTTCGACGAGGCGGCTCGTACGGCGTTTCGCAGCCGCTGGCGCGAGGTATTCGAAGGCGATCCGAGCCGCTCGTCCGTCTACAAGGACATCGGCAACGGCGTCCCGTCGGCCGGCATCGAGTACTATCTGCCGCTCTTTTTCGACGAGACGGCCACCCTCTTTCACTATCTGCCCGCGGGCGCGCATCTGACGTTCGTCGGCGATCTCGAAGCCGCGATTCGCCGGTTCACGGCCGATACGAAGCAACGCTACAGCTTTCTCTCGCACGATCGCGAGCGGCCGATCCTCGAACCGAAGCGGCTCTTTCTCAGCGACGAGGATTTCTTCACGCTCGCCAAGCCGTTCGCCCGTCTTGCACTGACGGGCGGCGGCGGTGGCTGGGCGGCGCCGCTGCCGACACTGTCGGTCGACCGGCGCGCCGAGGACCCGGTAC
>CBJMQH010000696.1:0-2438 GCA_966431825.1 uncultured Trinickia sp. | reverse complement strand
CTTCGCCCAATCCTTCGCATCGCCGTAATCGAATTCGTGCGTTGCATCGAGCGTCAGCATATCGACGTTCAGCGATACGCCCACGTGGCCCGCGAATGCCATTTCGCAGACGCTGGCCCACAGGCCGCCGTCGGACCGGTCGTGATAGGCGAGCAGCAGACCGCTCGCGTTGAGCGCCTGGATCGCGGCAAAAAAGCGCTTCAGGTCTTCGGGATCGTCGACGTCGGGTACGCTGTCGCCGACTTGCTGCGTCACTTGCGCAAGAATGCTGCCGCCGAGACGGTGCTTGCCGCGGCCCAGATCGATCGCGATCAGCACGGTTTCGCCGACCTCGCTCGTGCGGCGCAGTTGCGGCGTCAGGTGCGCACGCACGTCCTCGACGGGCGCGAATGCCGAGATGATCAGCGACACCGGCGACACGACCTCTTTCGCGACGCCCGCCTCATCCCACTTCGTCTTCATCGACAAGGAGTCCTTGCCGACCGGAATGCTGATGCCGAGCGCCGGGCAAAGCTCCATGCCGATCGCCTTGACCGTGTCGAACAGCGCGGCATCTTCCCCTGCCGTACCGCAGGCGGCCATCCAGTTCGCCGAAAGCTTGAGCTTGTCGAGCGACGCGATCGGCGCCGATGCGATGTTCGTGATCGCTTCGCCCACCGCCATGCGGCCCGATGCGGCGGCGTCGATCACGGCGAGCGGCGTACGCTCGGCCATCGTCATCGCTTCGCCGCGAAAGCCGGCGTAGTCGGTCGCGGTGATTGCGCAGTCGGCCACAGGCACCTGCCACGGGCCGACCATTTGATCGCGCGCCGTCGTGCCGCCGACCGAACGGTCGCCGATCGTGATCAGGAACGACTTGCTGGCGACCGTCGGGTGCTTCAGCACCGAAACGGCCATGTCGGCGAACGACAGGCCCGTTACGTCGACGGGCGCGCGCGCCGTTTCGACGTGTTTGACGTCGCGGTGCATACGCGGCGGCTTGCCGAGCAGCACGTCCATCGGCATATCGACGGGATAGGCTTCGCTGCCTTCTGCCTGCGCATCGATCAATTGGAGCTGGCGCGCCTGCGTGGCTACGCCGACGACGGCCACGGGGCAACGCTCGCGTGCGCAGATCGCCTCGAAGGCCGGCAGATCGGCGGGGGCGATGGCGAGGACGTAGCGTTCCTGGGCTTCGTTCGACCAGATTTCGCGCGGCGACAGACCGCTCTCTTCAAGCGGCACGCGGCGCAACTCGAAGCGTGCGCCCTTGCCTGCGCCGTCGACGAGTTCGGGGAATGCGTTCGAAAGACCGCCCGCGCCGACATCGTGGATGCTCAGGATCGGGTTTTGATCGCCGAGCTGCCAGCAGGCGTTGATGACTTCCTGCGCGCGGCGTTCGATTTCGGGATTGCCGCGCTGGACCGAGTCGAAGTCGAGCTCGGCCGTGTTCGCGCCGGTCGCCATCGAGCTGGCCGCACCGCCGCCCATGCCGATGCGCATGCCGGGACCGCCGATCTGCACGAGCAGCGAGCCGACGGGCAAGTCGTTCTTGTGCGTATGTTGATCGGAGATGTTGCCGATGCCGCCGGCAATCATGATCGGCTTGTGATAGCCGCGCACCTGCCCGCCCACGTTCTGCTCGTAGACGCGGAAATAGCCGCCGAGGTTCGGCCGGCCGAATTCGTTGTTGAACGCGGCGCCGCCGAGCGGGCCGTCGATCATGATCTGCAGCGGCGAGGCGATCCGTTCCGGACGCCCGTACGCGCCGAACTGCTCGGCCGGATTGCGCTCGGCCGGCGGCACCGACGCGTCGCGAGCGTTTTCCCACGATTCGGTCGCGCCCGGCAGCGCGAGGTTCGACACCGTGAAGCCCGTCAAGCCCGCCTTGGGGCGCGCACCGCGGCCCGTGGCGCCTTCGTCGCGGATTTCGCCGCCGGCGCCCGTCGCCGCACCGGCGAACGGGGAGATCGCGGTCGGGTGGTTGTGCGTCTCCACCTTCATCAACGTGTGCGTGAGTTCGGTGTGGCGGCCGTAGCGTTCGTCGAAGACGCCCGCGTCGCCGTTCGCCGGCCGCGGGAACCACCGTTCGGCCATCCCGCCGGCCATGATCGCCGAATTGTCCGAATAGGCGACGATCGTGCCCTGCGGGTTCAGCTTCTCGGTGTTCTTGATCATCTGGAACAGCGACATGTCCTGCGGCTCGCCGTCGATCGTCCACTGGGCATTGAAGATCTTGTGGCGGCAGTGTTCGCTGTTCGCCTGCGCGAACATCATGAGCTCGACGTCGCTCGGATTGCGATTGAGCTTCGTGAAGGCATCGACGAGGTAGTCGATCTCGTCGTCGGCAAGCGCGAGCCCAAGTTCCGCGTTCGCACGTGCCAGCGCGGCGCGGGCAAAGTCCCTGACCACGGTTCAAACGCCGAAAAGGGAAAACGGATTTGCCGGCAGTTTATCCA
>CBJMQH010000695.1:0-2455 GCA_966431825.1 uncultured Trinickia sp. | reverse complement strand
GTTGCAGCACAAAGTCGATCTCGCGCTCGACGCGATGACGGCAGACGGAAGACTGGCGAAGCTCACGCGCGCGTGGACGCTGCCGGAATCCACCGCCTTCACCGATGCGGGCCGGGGCCGGCCTGCCACGTTCGCCTACCTCGACGGGCCGGCTGCCCTGGCGGGCCACGGCCTCGCGCATGACGCACGATATGCGCAATATGCGCCGCGCAATGCTGGGCGTATCGTCAAGGTGTCGTCGGACGCCGGCGACACGGCAGCGCAGGCGCCCGGTGCCCCGTCGTTCGATCGTATGCAGGTCGCACACGGCAAGACGCTCTACGGCAGCGCCTGCGCCAAGTGTCACGGTGCGAACCTGCAGGGCAACACGGCGCCGGCACTGAGCGGGCCGGCGTTTGCTCCCGTATCCGGTTCGCACCTGACGATCGGCGGCATCTTTACGTACATGTCGACGAACATGCCGGCGGACCGTCCGGGCAAGCTCAAGGACGCCGAATATGCGGACATCATGGCGTATTTGCTGAATGCGAACGGGTACGCTGCGGGCACCGTCAAGATGACCGCCGACGCCGCGCGGGGCTCGACGACGATGCTCAACGCCGGGCCCGGTGCGGCCCATGCGGGCTCGGCGACGCCTACCGCCACGTCGACGTCCACGGCTTCGGCGAAGTGAGCCAGTTCTTGAATCCGTCTCTGAGCATCTGTACGCAGTCGGCCCGCGTCTCGCCGGTTTCCAGGAAGCTGTAATCGCTCAACTACAGCTGCCGAAGGCAAACGCGCATCGAAACGCATCCCAACCGAGTAATTCGAACAACGCCCGCGGACATTCCACTATCATGTCGCGCAACACGTGTATCAAGGACTCCACGTTGACCCACGTCGCCGAACATGTCCGCCTGCTGATGCAAAGGAGAGGCATCACGAGCGTCAATGAGCTGTCGAAGCGCAGCGGCATCACGCTGTCTGCGCTGCAGGCGCTCGTCAACGGCACATCGAACCCGCGCGCCTCGACGCTGCGTGCCCTCGGCCAATTCTTCGGCGTCACCCCGCGCGACCTCGTGTCCGATCTGACGGGCACCTCCGCCGGGCCCGTTGCCTTCGGAACGCCCGCCGAGGTCCTGCGCTATCTGATGGAAGACGTCTGCGTCAGCGAACGCGAACTCGCGAGCCTGACCGGCGTTTCGCAGAAGACGATCAACAACATCCTGTTGGGCCGCACGAGCACGCCGACCGATTCCTCCCTCGCCCAGCTCGCCCGCTTTTTTTCGGTCACCTCCGAGCAGCTTCTCGCAAGCCAACCGCTCGACAGCGACCGCAGCAAGGGCGAAACCAACGAGCACCTGCTGCCCACGAACCGGATCTCGCTCGTGCCATGGAGCCGCCTGCATCTGCTGCCCGAATCGCTCGCCGACGAATCGAACGAACAGGTCCGTACGGCGCGCGTCGATGCGACGCTCTATGCCACGCGAATTGGCGACTTTCGCGCCATGGAGCCCGTGGTACGCCCCAATGACCTCGTCGTAGTCGACTACGCCGCCGATCTCACGCCGGGCGAAATCTTCGTCGTACAGACGGAAGCGGGCGCCATCGTGCTCGGGCACCACGTGAGGAAACAGCAGCGCGACGCATTGCATTTCTCGGATTCGGCGTTCGTACCGGTCCCGTTGGAAAAGGGCCGTTATCGTCGGCTGGGTCGCGTGAGGGAGATCCGCCGCGATGACTGAGTGGGACGCGGCACAGTACAGCCTGTTCGCCGCCGAGCGGGTGCTGCCCAATGAAGACCTCATCGCGGCCATTGCGACTCGCGCGGCCGCGCGTCGCCGCATCGTCGACCTGGGCTGCGGGGCGGGCGACTGCTCCACGGCCGCGCTGCGTCGGCGCTACCCCGAAGCGCAGATTGTGGCGCTGGACCGGTCGGCACGACTGATCGACGAAGCGTACAGAACGGAGCCGGCTGCCGATGTCGAGTGGCATACCGGCGAGATCGAGACGTTTGAGCCGGCCGAGCCGCCCGATCTGATCTTCATGGGCTCGTCGTTTCAGTGGGTCCCCGACCACGAGCGGCAGTTGCCGAGGCTGATGACGATGCTGCCGCGAGGCGGCATGCTCGGCATTCAGATGCCGAACATGTTCGAACGGCCCTTTTACACGTCGATCCTTGATGTTGCGAAGGCGGGACCGTGGCGCGATGCGCTGCAGGGCAGGCTCAGACAGGCGCCGGTCCTGTCGACCGACGCGTATCGCGACCTGCTGGCGCCGCTCGCTCGTCACGTGCAGATCTGGACGAAGACCTATCGGCTGACGTTCGCGAGTGTGGACGGTCTGCTCGAGTGGGCGAAGGGCGCGCCGCTTCGCCCGGTAGGCAGCACGCTCGATCCGGCGGCCTTCGCCAACTTCTGCCGCGCCTCCGCAGCGCTGCTCGCGCAACACTACGCCGATAATGGCGGCACCTGCC
>CBJMQH010000694.1:0-2475 GCA_966431825.1 uncultured Trinickia sp. | reverse complement strand
GGTCGCGAGTCGCGAAACTATCAGCAATACATACTCAAGTCAAACAACTGCCGAATCGAAAGAATATGTTTTAATTATCTCAAATTACCCAAAACAGCTAGCAGCACCCAATATGGTTAATGCCGGCATAAATCACCACTTTCAGCGGCTCAAAACGTCCGGGTTCGCGATGTTGCAGGTCAGCTTGCCGGCCAGCGCCTCGACGAGATTCGTGGCGGCACAAAGGGCCATCGCATGCCGCGTCTCATGCGTGGCCGAGCCGATGTGCGGCAGCGCCACGACCTGCTTCATGCGTAGCAGCGGCGAATCGGGACTGAGCGGTTCGTGTTCGAACACATCGAGCCCCGCGCCCGCGATGACACCGGCGCCAAGCGCAGCGATCAACGCCGCCTCGTCGACGATGGCCCCCCGCGAACCGTTGATGAGAATGGCACTGCGCTTCATGCGCTCGAATTGCGCCGCCCCCATGAGTCCCTTCGTCTCGGCCGTCAGCGGCACCTGCAGACAGACAAAGTCCGACTGCTCCAACAAGGCGTCGAACGACACCTGCCGCGCGCCGTAGTCGCGCTCGGCGGCCTCGTTCGGATGGCGGTTCGTGTAGAGCACGCGCATGCCGAAGCCGAGCGCCGCGCGCCGCGCAAGCGCACCGCCGATGCGCCCGAGGCCGACGATCCCGAGCGTTTTGCCGTGCACGTCCACGCCGTATTGCGCCTCGCCGATGCTGCCGTGCCAATGGCCCGCCTTGACCCACTCGGCCAACTCCACGATGCGCCGAGCCGTCGAGAGGATCAGCGCAAAGACCGTATCGGCCGTCGATTCGGTCAACACATCGGGCGTGTGCGCGAGCACGATGCCCCGCCGCGTGAGGTCTTCGATATCGAAATTGTCGACACCGACCGAGATCGTCGAGCAGACCCTGAGCCGCCGCGCGCCGTCGAGCATCGCGGGCGTGATTTTCACGCTGGCGCCGATCGTGCCGTCGGCGTCGACGAGTGCCTGCTCGAGCGCCTGCGCAATCTCCGCTTTCGGCCGCCCGGCCTCGCTCGGAACGACGGTGAGCGCAACGTGTTCGCGCAGATAGGCGAGCACGTCTTCAGGCAGCAACTTGTAGGCAACGACCTTCGGCTTCATATGGATCAGATCGAGTGCTTCGGTTCACGAATGCGCATGCGCGCTCTGCGGCGTACTGCGTGCGGCCGGCTGCGCCTTAACGGCAAGCGTCAGGATGACGGCCGCCAAAAGCGCAACGCTCATGAACGCGTACGACGCGGCAGGCGAGCCGGTCGCGCCGTTCAGATAACCGACGACGTACGACCCCACGAACGAGCCGAGCGCGCCCATGCTGTTGATCAAGGCCATCGCCCCGCCCGCCACATTCTTCGGCAGCAGCTCGGGCACGATCGCGAAGAACGGCCCGTAAGGGGCGTACATCGCGGCCCCCGCAATGACGAGCAGCGCATACGAGAGCCAGAAATGCGAAGAGCCGAGCGCGTACGACAGCGCGAACGCCACCGCGCCGAGGAGCAGGAACGGCCAGACGAACGCCTTGCGCGCATCGAGCTTGTCGGACGCCCACGATGCAGCGAGCATCGCGATCGTCGCCATCAGATACGGTAAGGCGGACAGCCACCCGGTGGCCACCATGCCGAGCGCGGAACCGTTACGGAGAATCGACGGCAGCCAGAGCACGAAACCATAGACGCCGATACTCCAGCAGAAGTACTGCGCGCAGAGCTTGACCACAGCCGGCGAACGGAAGGCCTCGCCGTAGTTGCGCACGGGCTTGATCTCGGCCTGCTCCGCCGCGAGCGTCGCCTCGAGCGCACGCTTGTCGCCGGCATCGAGCCATGAAACGTCCGCCGGCTTGTCCTTGACCAGCCCCCACCAGCAGAACGCCCAGAGGATCGCCGGGGCACCCTCCGCCACGAACATCTCGCGCCAGCCGTAAGCATGGACGAGGTAGCCGGAGAGCACCGACATCCAGAGCACGGTGACCGGATTGCCGAGGATCAGGAACGTGTTGGCCCGCGAACGCTCCGCCTTCGTGAACCAGTTGCTGATGAAGATCAGCATGGCGGGCAAGACGGCTGCCTCGACGACCCCGAGCAGAAAGCGCAGTGCCATCAGCGAGGGAATGTTGCTGACGACACCCGTGAGCGTGGCGCAGCCGCCCCACAGAATCAGGCTGACGAACACGAGGCGCTTCACGCTGCGCCGTTCGGCATAGATCGCGCCGGGGATCTGGAAGAAGAAATAGCCGAGGAAAAACAACGCACCGATGAGCGACGACAGGCCCGAGCCGATGCCGAGATCGCGATTGATGCCTGCAGCCGACGCAAAGCCGTAATTGGCCCGGTCGAGGTAAGCGAGGCTATAGGTAATGAAGACGATCGGCATGATCGTCCACCAACGACGGGGGGCAAGCGTTGCGGACATTCGGTGTCTCCTTCCTCTTTGGTATCAGTCAGATCTACG
>CBJMQH010000693.1:0-2483 GCA_966431825.1 uncultured Trinickia sp. | reverse complement strand
ACTCGTCGTCTTCGATACCGCGGGCAAGTCGGTCCAGGCCGTCAGCGACGAGCGTGCCGACTTCGGCTTTTTCGCCATCGATCCGCTACGCGGCGAAACGATTGCATTCACGGCCCCGTATGTGCTGATCGAGGGCTTCTATCTCGTGCGTGACGACGCCTCCATCAAGGCCAATGAAGACGTTGACCAACCGCATATCAGGGTCGCGGTGGGCCAAGGCAGCGCCTACGATCTGTTTCTCAGCCGCGAATTGAAGGCAGCGCAAATCGTACGGGCGCCCTCGTCGCCAACGGTCGTGCAAACCTTTCTGACGCAGGGCCTCGACGTGGCAGCGGGCGTCAAGCAACAACTCGAAGCCGACGCGCGCAAGACCCCCGGGCTGCGCTTGCTCGATGAACGGTTCATGGTCATTCGACAGGCGATGGGCGTACCCAAAAGCCGCGGGCACGCGCCGTCGGCCCTGCTTGGCGCGTTCGTCGAAGCCATGAAGGCCTCGGGCTTCGTGGCCGACGCCTTGCGACGGCACGGCATCGTCGGTGCCACGGTTGCGCCGGCAGCAGATTGATCTTTCGGCGCGCAGTCTCTTGCGCACTGCGCTAGCGCGCTTTCCGGCCTTCGGCACGAATCGATTCGTCAATACCACTGCTTTAAGGTTCGCTTAATTTTGGCCTGCGAGTATGCAAGCCATACCACCCCTGTTGAGCCGCCGGAGCATCGGCGGCACTTTTTTTCCCTTTCTCGCGGCTGCCGCAGCAGCTTGGTGGCGGTGCCGGTTAAGGAAGCGGCGATGATCGAAGATACGCTGTTCAAGCATATGCGCAAGATGCTCAAACGCGAGCATGCATTGCCCTTGCAAAGCTGTCGCGTGTCGCAGCCCGTGCAGCGGCCGTGGGGGCGCACTTACCGCCTCGTCGAATGGTCCACCGCGACCGATTCCCCGTCGTATCGCTGCGTCGTTCCTGCCGAATTCACCGATGCCCAGATTGCCAGGCTCGTGGCCTCGCACGTGCCGGGGCGCGTCTATTTCGACGTGCAGCGCTAGTCGTCGATCGCCCGTCGGCACGCTGTGTCGTGCGCACTGCGACTAAAGCGTCATTTGACGTGCGCGCAGAGTCTGATACGCTTGCGAGCCCACGCATGCAATCTTCGTATCAGTCGCAATGGATAACACTTTCAACGAGCGCGGCGTCGCGATTACGCGCAATGGCTTAAGCGCCGGCGGGCAGCTCTTCGCACTGCGCGAAATCCGCGCCACGCGGATCGTCACCGTTCACAAGAATCGAATCGTACCCGTCGCGATTTCGCTCACCGGGCTTGCATTGGCCGTGTTCGGTACGCTGCGCAGTACACCGGTCGCCACCGTGCCGGGCATCATGCTCGTCGTGGTCGGCTGGCTCGCCTGGAAAACCCAGGACATCACGCACCGCCTGATGATCGGCACCGAGAGCGGCGAGCGCGAAGCGCTGACGAGTCCGGACCTCGAATTCGTGCAGCGCGTAGAGGCCACATTGCAACGCGCGGTCAGCCCTGCGCCGGGCGGCGCACAAGCCGCCCGCTAATCGCCGCGCCGCCTGGGCGGGGGTCAACCGACGTCAAGCGGCTTCGTGTGCCAGATGTCGCGCGCATATTCCGCGATGGTCCGATCGGACGAGAAGCGGCCCATGCCGGCCACATTCTCGATCGCGCTCGCGCTCCAGCTGCGCGGGTCGCGAAACCGCGCGTCGACGGCATCGTGGGCCGCCGCATAAGCGGCGAAGTCGGCCAGCACCATATAGTGGTCGCCCCAATCCACGAGCGTGTGAAAAATATCGGAAAACCGATGCGGGTCGTCGCGCGAGAAGTACCCTGAACGGATCTGATCGAGCGCGAGCTTCAATTCGGAGTCCTGCTCATAGAGCTCGCGCGGCCGGTAGCCCGAGGCCCGCAAGTCCCCGACCTGATCGGCGGTCAGGCCGAAGATAAACATGTTCTCGCGCCCAACGGCTTCGCAGATCTCGATGTTCGCGCCGTCCATCGTACCGATCGTCAACGCTCCGTTCAGCGCAAGTTTCATGTTGCCCGTGCCCGATGCCTCGGTGCCCGCCATCGAAATCTGCTCCGACAGGTCCGCGGCGGGAATCAGTTGCTCGGCCATGCTCACGCCATAGTTCGGCACGAACACGACCTTGAGCAGATCGCCGATGACCGGATCGCGGTTGATCTTCTCGGCCACATCGTTGATGAGCCGGATGATCGTCTTTGCCATCTTGTAAGCCGACGCCGCTTTACCCGCGAAGATGGCCACGCGCGGCACCCAGTCACGTTCCGGTTCGGCGCGGATCCGGTTGTAGCGCACGATGACGTGCAGCACGTTGAGCAATTGCCGCTTGTACTCGTGTATCCGCTTCACTTGCAAATCGAACAGCGCGTCAGGGTGAATCGCCTGCCCCGTCTCGTGCAGCAGCCGTTGCGCGAGCCGTATCTTGTTGCGGCGCTTGGCGGCC
>CBJMQH010000692.1:0-2484 GCA_966431825.1 uncultured Trinickia sp. | reverse complement strand
AATGAAGCAGCATCTCGCATTCGTTCGGATCGCCAACTTCCTCGCCCTTGCCGTTGCGGCTGCCTATTTCGTTCGCCGGGGCTCGATTGCGCGGCTTGCCGCCCGCTTGCCCGCCGTCGTGACGGTCGGGCAAACGGGGCTCGTCTGCTTCGTCGGGGGGACGCTGATTTCGATGGTCGTCGATACGGCGACACCGCACATGGCACATGGGAGTGCCGCGTTGGCGGTGGCGCTGGCGGGCGACATTGTCGCGATCGGTGCGACGCTGATCCTCGGGAAGGCTTGGCGCGGCACGCTCGGGCGGCAAAAGGCGCGCGAGTCCGTGAAGGGAGCCGGTTGCGGATGAGGCTTCGCGTTGGCGGCACACGCGAAGCGTGCCGGGCGGTCGGCTTCGCAACGTTGGCACTCGCCGCTTGCGGCGGGGCATTTGCCCAGGGCGCCCCGGGATTGCCCGTGCATTGCGAGGATCTGGCCGGTGTACTGCTGCCGCCGGCCGCCATTGCGTTGCCGACGGACGGCGCGCTCGTGCAGACGGCGGCGAGAATTCGCGCGACCGATAACGGCAATCAGAACGGCGACTATTGCCGGCTCACCGGTGTGATCCGCGCACACACCGCAGGCTCGCCCGACATTCGATTCGAACTCAATCTGCCTAGCCGCTGGAACGGGCGCGCACTGCAATGCTGCGGCGGGGGGTACAACGGTGTTGTCGTGACCGGCACGGGGCCGATGCCGTTCTCGCCCGACGGCGCACCGCTCGCGCGCGGCTACGCGACGTTCGGCGACGACTCCGGGCACAACGGCAGTGCGTCGCAGGCGAACTTCGGACTGCTTGACGAAGCCGTGACGAATTTCGGCTATGCGCATCTGAAGAAGGTGCATGACGTCGCCCTCGTGCTGATCGAGCGCGGCTACGGGCGCGCGCCCGAGCATATGTATTTCGGCGGCGGCTCGACGGGAGGGCGCGAAGGCTACACGGTGATCCAGCGTTATCCCGACGATTACGACGGCGTCGTGGCGAATGCGCCGGCGTTGAATTTCTCGGGCATGCGGCTCATTGGCATCCGTGCGGGGCAGGACGAATACCGGACAGTGGGGGGGTATCTGCCGCCGGCGCTGCTCGAACGGGTGTACGCGCGTACGATCGAAGCGTGCGATGCGCTCGACGGTGCGACGGATGGGGTCGTAAGCAACGTCGAGGGATGCCGTGCACGGGAGCCGGAGATCATTGAATCGCTGCGTTGTACGGTACCGGGCCAGACCGACGACGATTGCCTTGCGCCTGCCCAACTTCGTACGTTGGAGCGGCTGCGCGACGGTTTCCACTTGCCCTACGAACTGGCGTGGCACGTCGACGGCTATCGCGGGTACAACGTGTTTCAGGGAACGCGCTGGACGAGCATGCTCGGGCTTGCGCATTCACCGCAGCAATTGCCCCGGCCCGCGTTCCTGCCGAACGGGTATTTGTTTTCTCAGGGCGATGCCTATATCAAGTACTTCGTCACACATGATCCGACGTTCGATTCTGCGCGCTTCGATCTGATGCGGCCTGGGCGCTACCGTCAGCAGTTGGTATGGCTGTCGGGGACGATCGGTGCGATGAACCCCGATATTTCGCGCTTTATCGCGCGTGGGGGGAAGCTCATTACGCTACAGGGGCTTGCCGACGAAGTGGTGAGCCCGAATCAGACGATCGCGTACTACGACGGGCTGGTTGCACGGTACGGCAAGGCACGCGTGGATGGCTTCATGCGGCTTTATATGGTGCCGGGGTTTCAGCACGGGAATGGGGTATTCATCCCGTCGGTGGATCTATTGGGTGCGCTCGACGAATGGGTCACGCACGGGGTGGCACCGGAAACGCTGCTCGTGACCGATATCGCGCAGGCTACCAACGGGCGCACACGGCCGTTGTGCAGGTATCCTGCGTTTCCGCGGTACGTCGGGAAAGGGAAGATCGATCGAGCGAGCAGCTTTGTGTGCGCAACATCGTAAGCGCGGATGCTCAGTCCGGCGATTGAAGCAGCATCGATTCGCTGTCCGGCATGAGGTCGATTTCGATCGTGTCGTGTCGGCTATTGATCTCGACAGGCCGATTCGTACAGTTCGACGGCGCATCCAGCGCGCTCGAACACGTTGCTCGGATATGCGCGCATTGCAGGCCGCTCACCATGACCTCGTCGAGCCAGGTCTGACCGCCGTTGTCAGTTGTCCGAGAGGTTTGCACGCGGCACGCATAGGGGCTGGTGGCAAAGACATCCCACGTCACGCGCTTTCGCAGGTTGCGGCAGGCCTTGTAGGGCGCGGGATAGACCGTGTCCTCGTTGTTGTAACGAATCTCGTCCGAGACCTGGCTATGGGCGGCGACTTTTATCGGGTCGTCTCCCGCCGATCGCGGCTGAGGTAGAGGTAAGCGCTTTCGGAGCCGGGGGAGGTCGACGTTGCCGATCTCGATTTGTTGACGATTGCGCGAACGCCGGTCGC
>CBJMQH010000691.1:0-2487 GCA_966431825.1 uncultured Trinickia sp. | reverse complement strand
CGACAGGCGCAATCAGGCGGACGCACTCTATCAATGGGTCAGCAAGACCATCCGGTATGTTGCGGTCTTTATCGGTTTCGGCGGCGTAGTGCCCCACACCGCGCAAGACGTCCTGCATGCGCGCTATGGCGATTGCAAGGACCATGCAACGCTGCTCCAGGCGCTGCTGGCCGCGAAAGGGATAAGCAGCAATACAGTGCTCGTCAACGGAGATACCCGTTATTGGCTGCCCTCTGCCGCCAGCCCGCTGGCGGTGTTCAACCATGCGATCACCTACATTCCCGAGTTCGGTGTGTACGTCGATTCAACAGCCGGCACAGCCCGCTTCGGCACCCTTCCTTTCAGCGAGAAAGGCAAGCGCGCATTACTGACAGGTGCCGGCGTTGAACAGTCCCGCCTCGTTACGCTGCCGCTTGTGGGCTCGGACACCGACGAAGTACTGGTGACCACGCGCGTCAAGCTCGATTCGCTCGGAAACGTCCGCGGCGATAGCGAAATCAAGAACCGCGGCGAATACGACTGGCTTGCGCGCTTCATCTTCGGTCAGTTGCCCGCGGGAACCGAGCCGGTGTTTGCGCAGGCGTTTCTGGCGGCCAGCGGCTCGGACGGCACCGGCCGCTACATTCACGGCGACCTCCACGATCTCGGGAATCCCTTCTCGTTTTCCAGTGTGTTCGAATTGCCTGACTACGCAGCTGTGCCCGGCCCCGGCGCGATGCGCGTGCCGAGGGGACTGGGCGGCCTCAGTACGATTTCCAGCGCCTTCGACGGTCTTGGCGCCGCAAACCGCAGAACCCCGTTTCTGCTCAGGGCGGGCCACTTCAGTGAGGTCACCACACTGGACTTGCCGGCAACCGTGAAAGTGCTGAGCCTTCCTAAGCCTGTCGCCGTTGCGTCGCCTTTCGGCACCTACACGTCTTCATACGCACAGGAAGGCGGCACCGTCACCGTGACGCGGACGCTCGACCTGACGTCGAAACTACCGTACGTGCAACCGGACGCGTGTCCCGAGCTCGAAAAAATGGCGAAATCGATCAAGCGCGACCTTGCTGCGCAGATCGTCTATCAATGACCTGCACGCCGCCGATGGCACTAGCCCACCGCTCGCGCGCTGATCAGCCAGCAAGCCGCCGTGTAGCGAACTTCGGCGCCGTGCACATACGGCTCGAAGGCGGCACGAACGGCCTCGACGACCCGCGTACGCGTCCGCTCGTCCGTTTCCTGAAGCACACGGCCGATGGGGCCAAGCCGAGTGATGTAGCTCGTCAACGCAGCTTCGGGAAGCGTGCAGTCGACATCGATCGGCCGAATGTCGATCTCGGCCCAGCCGCTTCCCGCCAAGATCGACAAAACCCGACGCTCGTCCGCGAACGCGAACTGTCCCGGCTCATCGGGCTGCCGGCCCGGTAGATTCGGCAACAATGGCGCGGCCGCACGTTCTGCCGTCGTCATGAAGGGATTGTCCGCAGCGCTGCGCCAAGCGATGCAGTGCAGTTCGCATTCGTCCATTGCGGCGTGTCGCAGGTTCGCAAATGCCTGCACGGGGTCGTAGAAAAACATGACGCCGAATCGCGACACAATGCGCTCGAAGCTCGCAGGCTCGAAGGCATAGGTCTGCGCGTCGGCACAAATGAAACTCGCCGTCGAATGCGCTTGCTCGGCGCGTCGGCGCGCGACCTCGATCATCGGGGCGGAAACGTCGACGCCAACGCAATGCCCATTCGCGCCGAGCGACTGCGCCATCGCCATCGTTGTGCTACCCGTTCCGCAACCCACATCGAGCACGTGCAGCCCGGTTCGCTTGCCGATCCGGTCAACGAGCAAATCTTCGAACGGTTTGAACATTCGATCGAGCACCTCCTGCGCGGCTATCCACGCCTGTCCGGCGCTACCGTTCCAGAGTGCTGTCTGAGCGTTTTCGGTCTGCGGAGTCGCGTCCATGATCGTCGTCCCTGAGTAGTCCTGTCGAGCGGAAGCTAAACTATGCTAGTTCAAGTGGACTTTAGGTCAAGCGATGGAAAGGCTAGATATCGGTGAAGTCGTCCGGCAGTCCGGCATGCCCGCGTCGACGCTGCGGTTTTACGAGGAAAAGGGCCTGATAGCACCGAAGGGCCGCCAGGGATTGCGCCGCGTGTACGATCCGCGCGTGCTCGATCAATTGGCCTTGATTGCGCTCGGGCGCGCAGCCGGCTTCTCGCTGGACGATATCGCGTTGATGTTCGCTCGCGGCGGGCAGCCGCGCATCGACCGTCAGATGCTGACGGCAAAGGCCGATGAATTGGATGCGACGATCCGCAAATTGAGCGCCATGCGTGACGGGCTGAGGCACGCCGCGGCGTGCCCTGCACCGAGTCACATGGAATGCCCGACGTTCCGACGCATCCTGCGCGCTGTTATGTCGAAAGGGGTTGATCCACTTTATGCCGCGGTGGAAACCGGTTTTCCGGATACGCCTGCATGCACAACGCCAACACCTCGCCACGAAAC
>CBJMQH010000690.1:0-2490 GCA_966431825.1 uncultured Trinickia sp. | reverse complement strand
CGAACATCACCGCATCTTCTACTTCTTCTCGAACGGTGAGGAAAACGTCTATCTATCGAGCGCCGACTGGATGGACCGCAATTTCTTCCGTCGCGTGGAAGTGGCGTTCCCGATCAAGGATCGCCGCCTGAAGCGGCGCGTGATTGCCGAGGGGCTCTCGGCGTTCCTCGGCGACAATCAATCGGCCTGGGTCATGCAAAGCGACGGCCACTATCGCCGCTGCCGTCCGGGCAAGACCTCGCGCAACGCACAGGCAAGCCTGCTCGCCAAGTTCTGCGGCTGAGGATCTGCGAGGCACAACCGGCCGCGGCATCGCTCGCGGCCGGTCGCCCAATCCGAATGCAGGGTGATCAGCAGGCAGCGCTCGCTCGCGCTGCCCGCATTCACGCGTGGGCCGCTTGCCGGCGAACCGTGCGCTGGGCGGGGAACCGCACGCTGAACGTGCTGCCGCGCCCTTCCTCGCTCTTCACGTCGAGCACGGCATCGTGGCGCTGCAGCACATGCTTGACGATGGCAAGACCCAGCCCCGTGCCGCCCGTATCGCGCGAGCGGCTGCGGTCAACGCGGTAGAACCGTTCGGTCAGCCGCGGAATGTCGGCCGCCGGAACCCCAAAACCCGTGTCGGTCACGGAAAACACCGCCGAGTCGCCGACCAAAGCCCAGCGCGCGTGGATTTCCCCGCCTTCGGGCGTGTAACGCACGGCATTCGTGACGAGGTTGCCAAGCGCGCTCATGACCTCCGTTTCCACGCCGCTGACCGTCAACGCATCGTCACTCTCGAACGTAATGCGGTGGCGGCCGTTCGACAGCGTCTGTGCGTCGTCCCGTACATGGCGCAACACGGCACGCATATCGATCGGGTGATCGCTCGGCGGTTTCAGGTCGCCCTCGAGCTTAGCGAGGACAAGCAGATCGTCGACGATGTTGCGCATGCGCGAGGCCTGCTGATCCATCAATTCGAGGTAGCGGCTACGCTCGCCTTCGTCGAGCGGCAGTTCGCGCATCGTCTCGAGGAAGCCGGAGAGCACGGTCAGCGGCGTCTTCAACTCATGCGACACGTTAGCGACGAAATCGCGCCGCATCGAATCGGTCCGTTCGAGCTCGGTGATGTCGGCCGACAGGACAAGCTTGCGATTCTCCCCGTACGGGAAGACCTGGACCGACAACACGTTCTGCCGCTTTTCGCCCATGCCGCGCATGACGAGCATTTCGTCGTACTGGTGGGAGTTCAAATAGCGGACGAAATCGGGCTGGCGCACGAGGTGCGTGACGTGCTGGCGCAGGTCGCGCTTCGCCTCGATACCGAAATGGACCTCGGCGATCGCATTGCACCACTCGATCTGGTCATGGTCGTCCAGCATGACGACGCCGTTCGGCGAAGCCTGGATAGCCTGGATGAAACGCGAGTGCTGCTGCTCGACCTGACGGACCTGCGCGTGCCAGCGCTTCGCGAGCTTGTGCAGCCGATAGTAGATCTCGCCCCAGACACCGGGTGCGCTCGGCACCTCGCCATAGACGGGTGCGTCGAGCAAACGCCAGAGGCGTTCGGTGTGATAGGTGGCGAAGAGACTTTGCGCAATCAGCGCGAGTACGGCGAGCGCCAGGCCCGCCTTGATGCCCGCAACGAAGGCGAGCGCGGCGCACAGTGCTGCCAACAGCGCCAGCGATACGATCGAGCGCGCCCAGATGATGTTCATGCGTGCACGTTTCCCGTGACCGAAATAAGATGGGCGCGTGCTTGCCGCGCGAAACCGCTTCGCCCGGCACCACACCGGCCAACAGGCGCTCAGGCGCTCTTGGCGAGCCGGTAGCCGCTGCCACGCACCGTTTCGATCATAGCATCGCATCCGGCGGGCTTCAGCGCTGCGCGCAGCCGCTTGATATGGACATCGACGGTACGTTCTTCGACGAATACGTGATCGCCCCAGACCTGGTCGAGCAATTGCGTCCGGCTGTGGACGCGCTCCGGGTGCGTCATGAAGAAATGCAGCAGCCGGAACTCGGTCGGGCCCAGATCGAGCTTGATCTCGCTGCCGTCGCTGTGCGCGGCCACGCGATGCGTCGCGGGGTCAAGGCGCAGGCCGTTGATGGCAACCACGTCCTCGGTCAATTGCGGTGCGCGCCGGCGCAGCACAGCCTTGATCCGCGCCATCAGCTCCTTCGGCGAAAACGGCTTCGTCACATAGTCGTCGGCACCGATTTCGAGGCCGAGAACCTTGTCCTGCTCGTCGCCGCGTGCGGTCAGCATGATGATCGGAATATGCTTCGTGCGCTCGTTGCTACGCAGATCACGTGCGAATGCGATACCCGACTTGCCCGGCAGCATCCAATCGAGGAGGATGAGATCGGGCAAGACGTCACTGATCAGCGACTGTGCCTGCTCCGCGTTGTAGGCGCGGATCGGACAATGGCCCGCATGCTGCAGGTTGACCGAAATCAGTTCGGAAATCGCGGGCTCATCTTCGATGATGAGAATGCTGCTCGGCATCG
>CBJMQH010000689.1:0-2499 GCA_966431825.1 uncultured Trinickia sp. | reverse complement strand
CTGCCGAACGACATCCTGCGCGAGCTGCACGGCTTCATCCACATGTTCGAGGACACGCCGGAGTTCGTCGCGCGCCACATCGTGCGCGAAGCCAAGGTCTACCTCGAATCGCTCGCGCCGCCGTTCTTCAAGGAGCTCGTCAAGTACGCCGACGAAGGTTCGTACTCCTGGCATTGCCCGGGCCACTCGGGCGGCGTCGCATTCCTGAAGAGCCCGCTTGGCCAGATGTTCCACCAGTTCTTCGGCGAAAACATGCTGCGCGCCGACGTCTGCAACGCCGTGGACGAACTCGGGCAGCTGCTCGACCACGTCGGGCCGGTTGCCGCCTCCGAGCGCAACGCCGCGCGCATCTTCAGTGCCGATCACCTGTTCTTCGTGACGAACGGCACCTCGACCTCGAACAAGATCGTCTGGCATGCGACGGTCGCGCCGGGCGACGTCGTCGTCGTCGATCGCAACTGCCACAAGTCGATCCTTCACGCGATCACGATGACGGGTGCGATTCCGGTGTTTCTCACGCCGACGCGCAACAACTTCGGCATCATCGGGCCGATCCCGCGCGACGAGTTCAAGCCCGAGAACATCCGCAAGAAGATCGAAGCGAACCCGTTCGCACGGGAAGCGCTTGCGAAGAACCCCGATCTGAAGCCGCGTATCCTGACGATCACGCAGAGCACCTATGACGGTGTCGTCTATAACGTCGAAATGATCAAGGAACTGCTGGGCGACTTCCTCGATACGCTGCACTTCGACGAAGCGTGGCTGCCGCACGCGGAATTCCATCCGTTCTATCAGGATATGCATGCGATCGGCGCAGGCCGTCCGCGCACCGGCGCGCTCGTGTTCGCCACCCATTCGACGCACAAGCTGCTGGCCGGCATCTCGCAGGCTTCGCAGATCGTCGTGCAGGACTCCGAACATCGCGTGTTCGACAAGCACCGCTTCAACGAAGCCTATTTGATGCACACATCGACGAGCCCGCAGTACGCGATCATCGCGTCGTGCGACGTGGCTGCGGCGATGATGGAGCCGCCGGGCGGCACTGCGCTCGTCGAGGAATCGATTGCCGAGGCGCTCGACTTCCGCCGCGCGATGCGCAAGGTCGATGCGGAGTACGGCGACGACTGGTTCTTCCAGGTCTGGGGCCCGGACCAACTGGCGGACGAAGGGATCGGCTCGCGCGAGGACTGGATTCTGCGCGCGCAAGACCCGTGGCACGGCTTCGGGCCGCTCGCCGAGGGCTTCAACATGCTGGATCCGATCAAGGCGACGATCGTCACGCCGGGGCTCGATCTGGCCGGCGATTTCGGCGAGACCGGGATTCCGGCTGCCATCGTCACGAGATACCTGGCCGAGCACGGCATCATCGTCGAGAAGACGGGGCTTTATTCGTTCTTCATCATGTTCACGATCGGCATCACGAAGGGCCGCTGGAACTCGATGGTGACGGAGCTCCAGCAGTTCAAGGACGACTACGACAACAATCAGCCGCTCTGGCGCGTGCTGCCCGAGTTCGTCGCGCAGTATCCCGTGTATGACCGCATGGGCCTCGCCGATCTCTGCCAGGCGATCCACAGCGTCTATCGTGCGAACGACATCGCCCGCCTCACGACCGAGATGTATCTCTCGAACATGGAGCCGGCGATGAAGCCCTCGGACGCGTTTGCCAAGCTCGCGCACCGCGAGATCGACCGTGTGCCGATCGACGAACTCGAAGGCCGCGTGACGAGCATCCTGCTGACGCCGTACCCGCCAGGCATCCCGCTCTTGATTCCGGGCGAGCGCTTCAACAAGACGATCGTCAGCTATCTGCGCTTCGCGCGCGAATTCAACGAACGCTTCCCGGGCTTCTCGACCGACATCCACGGCCTCGTGGCCGAGGTGGTCAACGGCCGCGTGGAATACTTCGTCGACTGCGTGCGCGCCTGATGGGCGAACAGCGGCAGCAGCCCCGCCGCGCCGCGCGCGCGACACGGCGAATCGGGCAGGCGCTCCTCACCGCTGCGCTCGGGCTCGCCCGGACAATGCCGGTTCATGCCGAGGCCGCGCCGCCCGACCCGATCGACAAGACGATGCAGCATTGCCTGGCCCGAGCCGATCGCTCGTCGGCGGCCGGGCAGGTGCAGTGCACCGACGAGGCACGCGGCTCGTGGCAACTGTCGATCGACAATTCGCTGGGTCTCATCGATGCGAATGCCGGCGAGGGCGAGCGCCGGGCATGGGATGCGAGCCAGGCGCGGTGGGACGCTTGGCGCAAGGAAGAAGTGTGGCTCGTGCATGCCGTTTATGCTGCGACGAGCGGCAGCACGTCCGCGATGGCCGAGGCCAACGTGCTGCTGCAGCCCGTGCGCGACCGGGCCCTGACGCTGCGCGGCGTGGCTCAGCGTTACGCGCCCGGCGTGTCGGCGCTGCCGGGCGCAACAGGCTCGGCTGTCGCACCGGCAGCGGAGGCAGGCGACGCGTCGCGCAGCCTGCGTCCCTGCTCGCGCGATGCCGCAT
>CBJMQH010000688.1:0-2500 GCA_966431825.1 uncultured Trinickia sp. | reverse complement strand
CTGCTTCCTTGCGGCCGCGTCGCTCTGCGCGCTGTGGATCGCGTTCGTCGTCACTTCGCGCATGGGCGCGCGGATCGTTCAGGCGGAAAAGAAGCTCGAATACCTCGCCTCGACCGATTCGCTGACAGGACTGCCGAACCGGCGCGCATTCTACGAAGCGATCAACGAACGACTGCTGCGCTCCAATCATCCGGTCAGGCGCGTCGCGTTGATCCTGATCGATCTCGACGACTTCAAGACCGTGAACGACACGCTCGGCCACGGCGCCGGCGACGAATTGCTCAAGCATGTCGCACAGGTGCTGCGCCAGAACGTGCGGACACCCGACCTCGTGAGCCGGATCGGCGGCGACGAGTTCGCAGTCCTTATCGAAGTGGCCGACCAGAAGAGCGAGGGCAAGGTCACGGCCGACCGCATCGCGCGCGCGCTCGCCCGCCCGTTCGACTTGCCGCGCGCGAGCATCGTGGCGAGCGCGAGCGTCGGCGTGAGCGTCTTTCCCGACGATGCGACCGACGTCGCTTCGCTCGTGAGCAGCGCCGATATTGCGCTCTACGCTGCAAAAAGCGGCGGCAAGAACCACGCGGTCGAGTTCCACGCGAGCATGACCGTCGAGGCTCGCCGGCGGGCACGGCTCGAAACCGAACTGCGCAAGGCGATCGATGCCGACACGCTCCACCTCGTCTATCAGCCGCAATTCCAATGCGCGACCGGGCAGCTGATCGGCGCGGAAGCGCTCGTGCGCTGGGTGCACCCGACCGACGGCGCGGTCTCGCCGGGCGAGTTCATCCCGATCGCCGAAGAAAGCGAGCTCATCGTGCAGCTCGGCCAGTGGGTCCTGCGCCGCGCGTGCCGCGATGCGGCGCGCTGGAACCGCGAACACGAGACGTCGATCTACGTCGCCGTCAACGTCTCCGCACGGCAGTTGCGTCAGTCTCAGTTCAGCGACGACGTGCACGCCGTTCTCGCCGAAAGCGGGCTCGCCCCGCAACTGCTCGAGATCGAGCTGACCGAGAGCCAACTCATGGCCAACATGGCGGCAGGTGTCGAATCGATGCGACGCCTACGCGAGGCGGGCATCCGTCTTTCGCTCGACGACTTCGGCACGGGCTACTCGTCGCTCTCGTACCTGCAGGCCTTTCCCGTCAACAGCCTCAAGATCGATCGCAGCTTCGTGCAGCCGCTGCCGCAGGCGGGGCAGCCGATCGTTACCGCGATTATCTCGATGGCGCACAGCTTCGGCATTGCCGTCGTCGCCGAAGGCGTCGAGGAGCCCGCACAGCTCGCGTGGCTCAGCGATGCCGGTTGCGATACCGTACAGGGCTTTCTGACCGGCCGACCGATGTCCTTCGATCAACTGATGGTGCTGGTGTCGCAGGCACTCACGGACCGCAGCGGCGGGCTGCAACCGATACGGTAGACGCGCGCGGGGCACGTCGCAGCGCGCTCCCCAACAAAGAAATGCTATAAGATGCGCGCTTTTCGAACCGGCCGGCGACCCGCTCGCCGAAAATTCGATGATTCGAACATCGAGCTTTTTCGTCGATATGCAGCCAGAAGATCTCGAACGACTCGTCACACTTGCCATGCCGTTCGGCAAGTACAAGGGCAGACTGATTGCTGACCTGCCTGGCCACTATCTGAACTGGTTCGCGCGCGAAGGCTTCCCGCCCGGCGAAATCGGCCGCCTGCTGGCGCTGATGCACGAACTCGATCACAACGGTCTCAAGGGTCTGCTCGGTCCACTCCGTGTGCGCCTCTGAAGCTGCGGCCCACGGCTGCACGGCCCTCCTACGGGCCGCGCAAAAGCGCGCCGGTGTCGCGTCATTCGCCGGAGCACCGTGTACTACATCGCCCTCACGGGCGGCCAGAACCACGACCTAAACGTCGGTCAGCGGTCGGCTTTGCCATGTCGCGCATGGAATCAGTGCGCGGCGGCCATTCAGTTGATCTGCTCGCGCAGCGGTTGGCGGAAGGAATCTCCCTCTGGCACCGGCGTCTTCGGACCCATCCACACCTCGTCAGGATTTGCAGGATTCACGGCATCAATATGCCTGCTTCTTGCGACTTCAACAACACCGTTCGGCTTCACAGCCTTACTGCATACGCCTCGCACGATTGTCCAGGCCCACTAACGATTTACAGCCAATCTGGCTTACGAATTTTTGCGGTGTCGACACGAGCAGTTTCTTCATCGTCTCGGGCTTCATCCTGACCTATGTCTGCATTGGCCGAGACAGTGGGTTGCGGGGCGGCACGTGCGATTTCCTGGTTAAACGGTTTTCAGAAATCTATCCGATTCATTTGCTTTCCGGTGCTGGCGCCGCGGCTCGCGAACGCGCGCCGGCCAGCCGTTGCGTTCGTCGCCGTGTGGCTGTTGTATCTCGTGCCGCCCATTGCGGTTTGCTTGAGTTTAAACGCTCAGCAAGGGATTCGTTTTGCCGGGGCAAGATCACTTACTAATATTTATATCGCCCCACAAACCATGCGCACTTTGCGAAAT
>CBJMQH010000687.1:0-2504 GCA_966431825.1 uncultured Trinickia sp. | reverse complement strand
GCCCGCGGGGGCGAGCGGTGCCGGCGAGGGCGCCGGAGCGGGCGCCCGTCCGGCGGGGCGCGCTGGCGGCGGGTATCCGGGCCGACGTAGGGCCGCTCGGGCGCGCGCCGGTGCGCCCGCCTTTGCCCTCGACGCGAGCAGCAACGAGAGGCCGAGTGCGATCGGCAGCACGTTCGAAGGCGTCGTCAATCGGTGCTCCGTGGCGGACATCGCAAGCAGACAAATCGACGAGAATTCGACAAAGCGGAACGCGATGACGTTGCTGCCGCCGCCGGCGAGCGCAGCCTTTGCGCCGCGCTGGCACCAGCCGATCAGCAACCAGTAGAACCGCAGGATAAGCACGAGGCCCACGATGCCGAGCTCGGCCATGATGTTCAGGTACGAGTTGTGGGCGTGCTGGTCGGTGTGCTCGGTCGAGATGCCGATCGCATGTCCGAACATGCCGAGGTAGCTGACCACATCGGAGATCTGATCGTCGAATGAGCCGAAGCCGAGTCCGAACACCGGGCTTTCGCGGAAGTACGCGAGTGCGCGCGGCCACAACCATTGGTAGCGGATGCTTGCATTGGCGACCTTTTCGTCCGAGTTCGAAATCGTGAACGAATAGCCCATGTAGTTCGTCGAGGGGTGCGTATTGATGAGCGCGACGGCGATCGAGCCGGCGATCAGCACCCCCACCATGCTGGCGAGCATCCAGCGCTTGCGTCCGAAGAACAGATACGGCGCAAGGAACACGACGCCGAACAGCGAGCCGCGGCTGTAGGTCGAGAACAGCATCAGCAGGTTCAGCCCCATCAGTGCGAGCAGCCATTTGCTGCGCTGGCGGCTGTAGCAGGCAATGCCGAGGCAAAGCAGGACGGCGAGGAACCCGCCGGCTGCGTTGCGCGCGACGAAATAGCTGCCGAATGTGTCGGCCGGGTGGTGGATGATCGAAAGCAGCCCGTTATGCGCGAGGTAGTAGGCGTAGTAGGGCAGGTTGATCAGGACACCGAAAATGAAAAAACGCCGCAGAATTTTGTCGAGATCCCAGCGATGGGTATAGACGCAGCCCGCCAGAATCGGCAAATAAGAAATAAAAAAATTGCCGTCATGCCGCCAGAAATCGAACTCGAGGAACGACGCCGGATCGTAGACGGCGGTGGACAGCGTCGCGTACGCGCCGAACACGACGAGCCAGGGCATGTAGTCGGGGTAGCGCCGATCGAAAAAGCGCCACCCGCAAAGCAGGACCGGCGCAAATCCGATCGCGCTCAGCGGCACGAAGTTCGTGACGCTGAACAGCAGCGCGATCAAGGAAATGTAGGCCATGCGAAGGACTCGTTACTTGGTGACGATAGCGGCCGTCAAGCCGGCGTTGAGCGCGGGCAGCAACAGGCTCAGGACCCGGTTAAAGCGCACGAGCGGGCCGTTGTCCACATAGACCACGTCCTTCGGCTTCAGGTCGAACTGGTTCGCGAGCACCATCGACACGGGCGAGCTCGCATCGAGGTGGTAGATCTCGGGCTTCTGAGGATCCGTGGACGAACGAATCACATAGAGCTGCCGCGGGTCTGCCGTCTGTTGATTGACGAAGCCGGCCTGGTTCAGCGCTTCACTGAGCGTCAGACGCCCGTCGGTGGTCGGTTGTGCGCTCGTCGGCTTCGACACCTCGCCCATGACATAGGCCGTGTTGTCGTCGCGACCCGTGACGCGCAGCATGTCGCCGGGCTGCAAAACGATGTCTTGCGGATTGCGGCCTGCCGCGATCAGTTGCGTGAGATCGATCGGGTACGACACGCCGTTGCGCGTGAGCGTGATGTGTGCGCGGTCCGCGTTGGCGGTAAAGCCGCCGGACCGGTTGATGGCTTCCGTCAGCGTCATCGGAATATCGTTGAGCGGCTGACCGCCGGGCGTACGCACTTCGCCGTCCACGTAGACTTGCGCGGAGCGGTACGAGGCCACACGTACGGTGACCTCGGGGTTCTTGAATTCCTTCGCCAGACGGTCGTGTACCGCCTTTTGGATCTGGTCGACGCTCATGCCGGTCACGCGCAACGCCGGCGAGATGTACGGGAACGCGATCGTCCCGTCACTGCCGACGACCACGCCCGGCGGCGGGTCGGACGCCTTCGTCGCCTGCAGGGGCTGGCCGAGTGCAGCGGCGAGCTCGGGGTGGTCCCAGACGGTGATTTGCAACACGTCGCACGGGCCGACCTTGTAGGGGCCCGGCTTGGCGAACAGGGCGGAGTAATCCGAGCCCTGCGCAGCGGCCATGCGTGCGGCCCGCATCTGCTGAATCAGCGTGAGGTCGATCGGCGTAATCGAGATCTGCTGCTGGCTCGTGACGGTGCCGTCGGGCGTCGTCGTGACGGGGATCTGCGCGGGCGTCGTCATATGCTGGCCCGGAACCACGGAGCAGCCGGCAAGGAGCGCGACGGCAGCCGCGCTGCATAGTGCGGCCGCGCGCAGCGCGGGGGCCTGACGGAGGGCAGCGGGCAGGGCACGTTGAGTGCGCATATATTTGT
>CBJMQH010000686.1:0-2504 GCA_966431825.1 uncultured Trinickia sp. | reverse complement strand
ATCGGCGCTCGCACAGCATGCGGCGCTCGCCTGCTTCGAGCCCGAAACGCTGGCCATCTACGAAGGCCGGCGGCTCGAATTCAAGCGCCGGCGCGACTATATCGTCCCGGCACTCCAGCACCTCGGCTTTTCCGTGCCGGTGGTGCCCGACGGCGCGTTCTATGTCTACGCCGACTGCCGCGGTGTCCCGCATCCGGCCGCGCACGACAGCGCCGCACTCACGAAGGCCATGCTGCACGATGCGGGCGTCGTGCTCGTACCGGGGCTCGATTTCGGCAAACATGCGCCCCGCGACTACATCCGGCTTTCGTATGCAACGGCGTACCCCCGGCTCGAAGAGGCGGTAGAACGGTTGGCGAGGTTGTTCGGCCGCTAAGTTTGGACACCGGATTTTGCACAGAAGACGGCCGTGGCATGGACGCAAAAAAGGGCACCCGTGGGTGCCCTTTTTTGCGTTCGCGCCGATGGAACTGTCAGGCGCCGAGTTCCGTTGCGCCGTGATGCGCCGTTGTCGGCGTCACGTCGTCAGCCGTGGGAGCAGAGGACCCGCCGGCGTTCGGCTTGGCCACCGCAGCCGCATGACCGCTTTCGAGCGCGACCTGCACCCGCTGCTTCGACGCCGTCACAACCTGGCGCGGCGCCTGCGGCGTGTTGATCGGCACCGATTGGCCGCGGGCCACGGCGCGCAGACGATCGCGCTCGGCCATGACCTTCGCGCCGTAACCGCCATCGTCAGGCGAGGTCGATCCCACATAGAGCCGCAGCCCGGCGGGCAGCGAGCCGCCGCGCGCAACGCAATCCTTCAGCACGAGTGCACCGACGGTGATGTTGGCGAACGGCTCGAGCGCGGCGCTCGTGCCGCCGAAGTACTGGAACTTGTCCGAATGTACCTTCGACATGACTTGCATGAGCCCTTGGGCACCGACGCCGCTTTCCGCGTACGGATTGAAGCCCGACTCGATCGCCATCACGGCAAGCAGCAGCAGCGGATCGAGCCCGACTTGACGGCCCGTATCGAACGCGGCCTTCACGAGCTCGCCAACGGGCTCCTGCGCCACGTGATAGCGGCGTGCGAGGAAGGACGTGACGAGCGATTGCTCACGCGTCGGAACGATCACGCGGTCGTCGCGCGCATCGGCCGCCACGCGCTGCGCCGAGATCATCTTTGCAGCGAAGTCGAGGCCCGACGCCGACCGCGTATCGGCCGTGGCAACGCTGACTGCGCCGGACGCCGTCAGGCCGCTACCGCCGCTACCGTCGAATGCACCGTCGAATTTGGTGTTCTCGAGCGATGCAGCGCTGAGCTCGGCAGCGTCGCCGTCAGCGGTCACGCCGTTCAGCGAGGGCAGCGGATGGCCGCTCAGCAGCCTTGCCGGGCCCGCCTTGACGGCAGCGGAAATGAACGGCATCAACCGGGCCGCGAGCGTGCCGCGAACGGTGGGCAACAGCCAGAGAACGAGTGCGACAACGATGGCGCAGGCGCCGACAACGCTGAACAGATGCTGGCTGACACGCGTCCCGCGCCGCAACGCGGCACGAACTGCCGTGCTCATGCTGCCTTCGGGACGCCACGATAACCAAGTATTCATTCACTTCTCCCATTGAACATGGCTCTACCGACCGGTGAAGCGGTGCGCAAACGCGCAGGAATCGGTAAGCCAAGGCATCGCGGGCCTTGGTCGGACCGCGGCGACGCCGGGATAGGGCAAATTACCGTCTGAGACGGCAACGTACCGTGTGGAGAGCCACATCGGAGCAAAGGGACCTGCGGCATGCCGGCGGCATGGCGCGGTGGCTCTCACGCAAAAAAAACCAGCGGGTGCGCTGGCGGGACGACTCATTCAGACCGTAAGAAACGCCGTGCAGGAGCGGCGTACGGACGACGCGCAGCAGCGCGTCAAGGAGCTGGACCAGGAGGGCGATGACTCAAAACTACATGGCCCTGCAACCAAGTGGGACGGATTCTAGCAGGGTTTTATAGATCGTCAATGCTACAAAAATGCAAAAACATAACTAAATGTAATTAAAGAACCGTAAAAAAAGGCCGTAATCCACACGGGGCGCGCTTCTTCAGCCGATTCGCATATCTCCCATGCTGCCCCATTCGCCCCCCAGTATGACGACGGGTAAAATCGTCGCTCCACACCGCGCCGCACGCGTCTGACTGCACGTGCCGGCTGCTGGCCTGCCGCGTACACCATTGCGGCCCGAACGCTTCTTATCCATGAAATACAAAGACTTGCGCGACTTCATCGAGCGCCTGGCGGCCCAGGACGAGCTACGGCGCGTCCACCATCCGGTCTCGCCCGTTCTCGAGATGACCGAACTCTGCGACCGCACGCTGCGCGCAGGCGGCCCCGCCCTGCTGTTCGACGCGCCGCCCGGCTATGCGTTTCCGGTGCTCGGCAATCTGTTCGGCACCGCGCGGCGCATCGCGTTCGGGAGGGGGCTAGACGACAAGGCCGCCGCGACGGACGGCGCCGCGCTGGAATCGCTGCGCGACG
>CBJMQH010000685.1:0-2511 GCA_966431825.1 uncultured Trinickia sp. | reverse complement strand
AGCCGGAGCCCGTCTGCGACGGCCGTGCACCGTCGTTCAAGAACGGGCAAAACACGACCGCGTATTCGAGACCCTTCGACTTGTGCACCGTGACGATCTGAACGAGGTCGCGATCCGATTCGAGTCGCAATTGCGCCTCCTCGCCGCCGCCGCCCGCACGTGCGGCGGCCAGCCAGCGCAGGGTCGGCGCGATGCCGTTCACCTGCGCCGCACGGGCCGCGACAAGTTCCGCCAGATGGCTCACATCGGTCAGCCGACGCTCTCCGTCCACGCCCGAGATCAGCCGCCCGGCAATGCCGAGCTCGTGTGCGAGCGTGCGCCACATCGCAGCGAAACCGCGTTCGTGCCACAGCGCGCGATAGCGCGAAAACCGCTCGACCCAGGCCGTTGCGTCGTCGACCCAGGCCACGCCATCGGCATCGAACGACGGTTGCGACGGCCACTCGTCACCCGGCGCGCCTTCGGGTGGCGCGCCGTAGCGCGTGCCGGTGTCGTCCACACGGTCGAGTGTAAAGAGCGCCGATGCGTCGAGGCCGAACCAATCCGACGCGAGTGCGGCGCGCAGGCGCCTCAGGTCACCAGGCGTTTCGATCGCCGCGAGCACGCGTTCGAGCTGCTGCGCATCGAGCGTCAAGAAGACGGAGGCCTGAGCGAGCTCGACACTGCCGATACCCCACATGGCAAGCACACGCTTCACGAGACTGCCCTGCTTGTGCGTACGGACGAGCACGGCGATGTCGGCCGGCGCGAGCGGCGCCTCGCCGACGGTCACGCTGCCCTCTCGCGCCCCCCGCATGAGCCGGGCAATCTCGGTGGCGCAGGCGTGCGCGGCCCGCTGTTGCGCATCGCGCTTCGTCAGAGCCGCCTCGCCGTCGGGCAGCATCCAGACGCGAAACGCCGGCTCGTTCGCCGCGGCGTCGACGAAAGGCGCCCGTCTGCGCTCGGCAGCGCGCACGGGTTGATAGTCGAGCCCATCGAGCACGAACGCACGCGGGTTCGCGCCGAAGATCCGGTTGCAGGCTTCGACGAGCGGCGCTGTCGAGCGCTGATTGACGGCCAGCGTGTAGCGCGCGTTCGCCGTGTGACGCGCGGCCAGATACGTGTGCAGATCGGCCGCACGAAAGCTGTAGATGGCCTGCTTCGGATCGCCCACCAGAAAGAGCGGCCCGCGCGTCTCGCCACGGGCGAAGATCCGCTCGAAGATCGCAAACTGGAGCGGGTCCGTGTCCTGGAATTCGTCGATGAGCGCGGCGGGATAGCGCGCGCGCAGCGTATCGGCAAGCCATGGGTGCAGCGCGAGTGCGCCGTACAGGTTCGAGAGCAAATCATCGAACGACACGACGCGACGCGTCCGTTTCACGGCCGCCAACGCGGCCGGAGCCGTATCGAGCCACGCGCCGACGATCGCGAGCCACCGCTCGCGGTGCGCGGCCTCGGCGGCATCGGCCGCCTCTGCCAGCGTGTCGGCGAGCACGAAAAATGGGTGGTCGGGCGCAGTGAACTTCGCCTTCGTGGCTTTTGCGAGCGCGGTCGCGGTCAGCTTCAGCGCCGCGCGCGGCGGCGGCGCGTGACAGTTGCCCTCGGCAAAATAGCGCGTCCACGCATCGAGCGCGGCTCGAACCGCGTCGGGCTTGTGCGACGTTTGCTTGAGCCCCGCTTGCGCCGCATCGAGCAGGCTCGCGATCGCTTCCCGCTCGCGATGCCAGAGCGCACAGGCCGCATCGAAATGCGCACGCGCGTCGGCTTCATCGACGATGGCTTCAAGTGCAGGCGGCGTATCGTCCGCCCCCCAGCGCAGCCGCGCGAGCGGCTTTTTCAAGCGCCGCGCGAGCTGCGCATCGAGATCGGTCGGCTGGGCCCCCTGTGCGACCAACCATGCCGCGAATGCAGGATGAGCAGCCGCAACGGGTTCCACGCGCTCGCGCCAGAAATCGGCAGCAAGCGCGAAGCGAAGCGCCGCGTCGTCGGCTTCCATGTCGAACGCGAACGGCATCGCCGCCGCAAACGGTGCCTCTTGCAGCGCGCGCTGGCAAAACGCGTGGATCGTGTGGATCGCAGCCTGATCGAACGTCGACAGCGCGCGCCGCACGCGCTTGGCGGCGATCTCGGGCTCGATGTCGAGCGCAGCGAGCGTCGTATCGAAGATTCGGGCTACGAAAGGATCGCCGCCGTCGTCGCCGGTTTCGATCGCGTGCGCCAATTCGGCAAGCCGCCCCCGAATGCGCTCGTGCAGCTCTGCCGTCGCCGCCTTCGTGAACGTGACGACGAGAATCTGATCCGCGTTCAGATTCTTCTCCAGCAGGAGCCGGACGTAAAGCGCGCAGATATTCCACGTCTTGCCCGTGCCTGCCGACGCCTCGATCTGATTGACGCCGTCTAGCGGGCAGCCGAACACATCGAGCTCGGCCGGTACCGCGAGCGGCGGAGCGCTGGCCGCGCGGACCGAAATCTCGCTCCTGCGTCGTCCTCCGAGAGATGCGCGCGCAGCGGCTCGAACACGAGACGCGCGAG
>CBJMQH010000684.1:0-2532 GCA_966431825.1 uncultured Trinickia sp. | reverse complement strand
GCGAGCGCCGGCTCGTCGAGCGTGCCCAGATTGACGCGGTCGACCGCGCTGACGCGGCAGTGCAGCGCGCCGCGCTCGGGCAGCGATGCGACGAAGGTGAACGGGGCACCGGGCAAGACATGTGCGACATCGTCTTCGCCGACGAATGCGTCACCCTTGACGCCCATCGGCCCGACGACATCGAACAGCCGCTCGCCGCGCGGCAACCACGTGCCCGGCGCGAGCGGATCCTCGGTCTGGACGATGCCGTCGAACGGCGCGCGCAGCGTCAACTGTGCGACCTGCGCCGTGAGCCCGGCGACCGTTTCCCTGGCGGCATCCGCGCGGCGTTGCAACGCAACGCCCTGTTCGAGCAAACGCGTGTCGAACGACTGCTGTTCGACCTGCCAGCGCAGCAGTGCGGCTTCGGCCTGCGCCGCTTGCAGCCGGTGCGTGAGTTCGGGCGACGCCAGGACGGCGAGCACGTCCCCGGCATGGACGCGCTCGCCGTCTCGTGCGATCGGCGCTTCACCGGTCACGTAGGCGGCCTCGGGCGTGTAGAGCCCCTGCGCACGCAGGGGCCCGAGCACGGCGGGGGCGCTTACGCCGCCATGCCAGGGCAGCACGAAAAGCCCAATCAGCAACGCGCCGACTACGGCGCTGCGCCGCGTTTCGCGGCGCCAGCCGAGCGCTTCGCGGCGTTTCCAGCAGGCCATGCACTCGCGGACGACGGGCCGCGCGATGAACCACCCGAACTCGATACAGAACAGCATCAGGCCGAGCGCCTTGAAGAACGCGTGATAGACGACGAGCGCGATCGAGAAGAACACGACAAGGCGGTAGAGCCAGGTCGCAAACGAGAATGCGATCAAAAAGCGCCGGCGTCGCGGCGTGTAAGGCTCCGGCTGCGGATCGCCGAAGCCGAATAACCGCTCGCGCATCCACCAGCGGCCGAGAGCGAACGCGCGGTCGTGCAGGTTCGGCATGTCGAGCCAGTCGGACAGCAGGAAGTACCCGTCGAAGCGCATGAACGGGCTTGCGTTGATCGTGAGCGTGCCGATCCAGCTCGTCGTTGCGAGCAGGAACGCGCCGGCGCGCAGCGGCCCGTCCGGCAGGAGGCTCCAGGCGAGCGTGGCGAAGGCGGCCAGTGCGAGTTCGGTCAGCATGCCGGCGGCACCGATCCGCAATCGCTCGGCGCGACCGGGCACTTTCCAGGCATCGGTCGTATCGGTGTAGAGCACGGGCACCATCACCAGCAGCGCGACGCCCATCGTCGGGACGCGGCAGCCGTAGCGGTGCGCGGTGAACGCATGGCCGAACTCGTGCAGTACCTTGGCGCAGCCGATCGCCACGCCGACCGCGGCAAGCCCGCGCAGATCGGCGTAGTCGTGGAACGTGTGGATGAACGCATCCCAGCGCCGCGACACGAGTACGAGCCCGAGGACGGCCGCGAACGCGACCACGGCCCAGAACGCTGGCCGGTAGGCGAGATCGGCATAGCGGGCGAACCGGCGCAAGAAAGGTGTCGGACGCCAGAGCGGCACGCGGATCATCAAGTAGTGCTTGAGAAGCCACATCGCGTGCGAGAGCTTGCTCGCGGCGGCTGCGCGGCCGAGCTGCGCCGTGTCGTCGGGCGTAGCGGCCACGAGCAGGTGCTGGCTCTGCAGCATGCGCACGAGCGATGCGAAATCGTCCGTCGTAAGCCGCAGCGTCGTCTCGGCGTTGACTGACGCGACGATCGCCTCGCCACGCCCAAGCGGCCAGCGCGACAGCATTTCGAACGCTGGCCAGCCGATCTGAAAGAAGCGGTTCCCGGCGGGATCGTGCAGCATCCAGGTCGGGGCGCCTTCGGGCGTCGGCGCCCCGGGCGTGAGGCTCAGTTCCTGGCGCAGAGGCGGCAAGCGGGACATCGAAGCGGGGGCGGGCATCAGGGGCGGGACTCCACGCGGCCTACCAGCCGAGCCACTGTCGCGCACTCGCGAGCGGCCGACGCAGCAGATAGTAGGCGAGCGGCACCCACCGCCCATGAATGCGGGCCGTGCCCATGGCACCGAGCGGCGGGAGGGCTGTGCCTTCGAACGTCGCCTTCACGCGGTAGGCGACGACGCCCTCCGGCGTGGCCTCGGCGTGGTAGGCCACCGTGTCGATGCGCGCGTCGTAGGCCGCGAGCGGCGAGCTCTTCGGATACAGGGTGATCGTTGCGCCCGGTTTCACGTCGACGTTGTCGGCCGCAGCGACATAGGCGGTCAGCTCCACATGGGCCGGGTCGGCCAGCAGCATGACCTTTTCGCCGATCGATACGGCCCGGCCGTTCCAATCGTTCGGATCGGAGAATACGGCTACGCCCGCGCGGGGCGCGTCGACACGCACGCGCGCGAGTTCGCGTGCCGTGTAATCGAGCTCGATCGCACTTTCATCGAGCTTGCCCTTGCGCAATGCCATGTCGAGCCGGTCCTTGTCGTCGGTGACGGCAAGCTGCGCGGTCTGCCGGTACTCCTCCTGCGCGGTCGCGTAGTTCTTGTTTGCAAACGCGTAACAGGAAGCGAGCGTCGT
>CBJMQH010000683.1:0-2560 GCA_966431825.1 uncultured Trinickia sp. | reverse complement strand
CGCCCAACGCTTCCTTCACCCGCGCCACGACTTTCGCATCGAGCGGTTCTCCGCACGTCAGAATATCCCGCAAGACGTGCGCGGCGGGCTGCGCCTGCGCTACACGGCATAGCAGCGTCAGAAAACTCGGCGTGATACTGAGCAGCCGGGTCACGCGATGCGCGCAAAGCGTCGTCCAATAGCGATGCGCATCGAGCACCTCGGTGCCCGCGACCAGCACGCAGGCGCCGCCGCTCGAGAGCGGACCGAGCAGGTCGCGCAGCGACGGGTCGAAACCGATGCCCGACACGTTCAGCACACGGTCTTCACGCTCGAGCGCGTAATGCGCACAGAGGAAGTTCAAGTAGTTGACCGCACCCCGGTGAGTTGCCATCACGCCTTTCGGGCGCCCTGTCGAGCCCGAGGTGAAGATCACGTAGGCGAGATGGTCGGGCTCGGTCCGAACGGCAGGTGCATCGCACCAGGCGTCTTCCACCGGCTCGCCGCCGTCGACGGCCACGGCAACGAGCCCTTTGCCGATCCCGTCTTGCGCCAGCGATGCCGTCGTCACCAGGTGCGTCGCGCGTGCATCGCTCAACATGTCGTGGACGCGTTGCGAGGGCAACGCAGGATCGAGCGGCAAGTAGACCCCGCCCGCCTTCAGAATCCCGAGCAAGCCGATGAGCAGTTCGGCCGAGCGCGCGATGCGCAAGCCCACGACGACATCGGGACCCACGCCGGCGGCGCGCAGTCGCTGTGCGATCCCGTTGGCGCGCAGATCCAACTCGTGATAGCTAAGCCGGTGTTCGCCCGCGATCACGGCGAGCGCGTCGGGCGCACGCTTGGCGTGCGCCTCGAAGCGCTGATGCAGCAGTGCAGGCGAACCGTCGTAGGCGGCCTCGGCGCCGCTCCAGGGGCCGAGAATCGCCTCGCGCTCGGCGTCCGTGAGCATCGGCAGATCGGCGATCGCACGCTCGGCGTCCTGTGCCACCTGCGCGAGCAGGTTCTGCCAGTGCCCGATCAGCCGCCGCACGGTAGTCTCGTCGAAGAGGTCCGTTGCATATTCCAACGTTCCGCGCAATGCCCCATCGACTTGACGAAGGTTCAACGACAAATCCATCTTCGCGGTGGCCTTGCCGTCCCCGAGCGAGCGAACGCGCAAACCGTCCAGCGCGAGGTTTCTTTCCGGCAGATTTTGCAGCACGAACAGCACCTGGAAGATCGGGTGTCGCGACGCGTCGCGTTGGGGCTGCACTTCCGCGATCACGCGGTCGAACGGCGCCGCCTGGTGACCGTATGCGTCTAGCGTCGTGTTGCGGACCTGCACCAGCACCTGACGGAACGTCGGATTGCCGCTCAGATCGGTGCGCAGCGCGACGGTATTGATGAAGAAACCGATCAGCGGCTCGACCTTCGCTTGATCTCTTCCGGCGATCGTCGAGCCGACCACGATATCGGACTGCCCGCTCCATCGACTCAGCACGATCTGCAGCGCGCTCAACAGCACCATGAACAGCGTGGCGTTCTCGCTCCGCGCGAGCCCGGTGAGCGTCGCAACGAGCGAGGCCGGAACGGTGACGCCGATGCGCGCGCCATGCGAACTCTGCACGGGAGGACGCGGGCGATCCGTCGGCAATTCGAGCGCAGCGGGCGCGCCGGCGAGCGAGCGGCGCCAAAAGTCGAGATCGTGCGACAGCCCATCGGCGGCAACCACACGCCGCTGCCAAAGCGCGTAGTCCGCGTACTGGAGCGGCAACGGCTCGAGCGGCGACGGCTTGCCGCTCACGAACGCGTTGTAAAGCGCGGCCATTTCGCGCACCAGCACGCCGATCGACCACCCGTCCGACACGATGTGATGCATGACGATCGCGAGCGCATGGACCTCGGGCGCCAATCGAAACAACGTGAAACGGTAGAGGCGGTCGCGGGCAAGATCGAACGGCTGACTGGCAATGCGCGTCATCTGCGCGACAAGCTCGCATTCATCGATATCGGTCGGCGCAAGCGGCACGGGCTCAGGCGCATCGATCACCTGTATGCCCTGGGCGTCATGCACCGGAAAGCGCGTGCGCAGCGCCTCATGACGCTCGACGATGGCGCCGAGCGCCTTCGAGAGCGCCTGGACATCCAGCGTGCCTTCGAACCGAATGCCGCCGGAAATGTTGTACGCGCCGTTCGCAAGCCCGATCTGCTCGATGTACCACAGCCGCTCCTGAGCGAACGACATCGGGATATGTTCGGGCCGCGGCTGGGCGGCGAGCGGTTCACGAGACAGCGCCTTACGGCGCGCCAGAATCTGCTCGATCATGGCCCGCTTGGCAAGTGAGTCTTCTTTCGTTGGCTGATTGGGCGTCGCCATCTGGTTTTCTCCGCATGCCGGGCCTCGACCTCGCGGACACGCTTGGGCCCACCCCAAGCGCCGCCAGGAAGCAGGCACCAAGATTATACTGATCGGTATTAATGTAAACGCATTTATCCCAATGCGCAACGGAAAAGCCGCATAAATTTATACCGATTTGTAAATCTCTTTCGCCCGGCGATCGCCGACCCGCCGGTATGAGGCGTCGCGTTATTGCGTCGA
>CBJMQH010000682.1:0-2566 GCA_966431825.1 uncultured Trinickia sp. | reverse complement strand
GACGCTCTCGGTGCCGTTCCTCGTGCGCCTCGCGCGCGAGCTGCCGCTCGTACGCTACTTCAAGATCGAAGTACCGCAGGCAGCAGCGAAGTTGCGGGCGCTGATCGCTGCCGGTGGCGACGCGATCGTAGGTCCGTTCGACGGCGAAGAAGCGATCACGATGATGCCCGATCTGGACGCCGGCGCGACCGGAACGATGTCGAGCGCCCTGCTGCCCGACCTGCTCCGGTCGGTCTTCGACGCGAACAAGGAGGGTCGCCGCGACGAAGCACGCGCGGCCTACGCACGGCTCCTGCCGCTCATCAACTACGAAAACCGTCAATGCGGCCTGCGGGCGGCGAAGACCGTGATGATGGAAGGCGGCGTGATCAAGAGCGACATGGTGCGCCATCCGCTCGAACCGCTCGCCCCCGCAACACGCGCCGAACTGCTCGAACTGGCACGCGAAGCGAACCCGCTCGCGCTGCGTTGGGGCCGTTGAGCACGAGGACACCATGAAACGGATCAAGCTTGGACTCGTTGGCATCGGCAAGATCGCACGCGATCAGCATCTGCCCGCCATCGCGGCAACGGCAGGCTTCGACTTGATTGCCTGCGCGAGCCGAAACGCGAAAGTCGACGGCGTACGCAACTACTCGACGATCGAGGCGATGCTCGCGGCCGAACCGACACTCGAAGCCGTATCGCTCTGTGCGCCGCCGCAGGTGCGCTTTGCACAGGCGCGCGCAGCACTCGCCGCGGGCAAGCACGTGATGCTCGAAAAGCCGCCCGGCGCGAGCCTGAATGAAATCGAAGTGCTCAAGGCCGAAGCGCTGACAGCCGGCAAGACGCTCTTCGCAAGCTGGCATTCGCGCCATGCGCCTGCCGTGGAAGTGGCGCGCGCGTGGCTCGCGGCCTGCGAGATCCGCTCCGTCGACATCCGCTGGAAAGAAGATGTGCGGCGCTGGCATCCGGGCCAGGCCTGGATCTGGGAACCGGGCGGGCTGGGCGTGTTCGATCCGGGCATCAATGCCCTGTCGATCGCCACACGCATCCTGCCGCGCGAAATCGTGCTGACGGAAGCATCGCTCGCCACGCCGTCGAACGTGCAGACGCCGATTGCGGCCGAGCTGCGCTTCGTCGACGAAACGGGCGTGCCCGTGACGGCCGGCTTCGACTGGCGGCACGGTCCGCGCGAACAATGGGAAATCGAAGTGCGGACGAACCGCGGCACCTTGCTCGTGGTCGCGGGCGGCAAGCACCTCGAAATCGGCGGCGTACCGGTCGAGCTCGGTCCCGAGCGCGAATACCCGTCGCTTTACGAGCACTGGCGTACGCTCATCGAGAACGGTGAGCAGGACGTCGACGTGCGGCCGTTGCGGCTCGTGGCCGATGCATTCCTGCTCGGTCGCCGCGATACGGTCGAACCGTTCGTCGACTGAACGAACGGTCAACAAGGCTTCAATTACCACACACGGTCGAGACCGACCGCTTATGCGTCACTTTAGGAGACAGTAGATATGGCCAGCAAGCTTCGCCGCCTCACGATTTGCGCCGCACTCGCGTCGCTCTTCGCCGCCCCGTTGGCGCTCCAGACCACGGCGCACGCCGACGAGCCGCTCAAGGTGGGCTTTCTCGTGAAGATGCCCGAGCAGGCATGGTTCATCAACGAACAGAAGGCCGCCACGGCCCTCGGCAAGAAGGACGGCTTCTCGGTCGTCAACATCGGTACGCCGGACGGCGAAAAGGTGCTGGCAGCCATCGACAACCTGAACTCGCAAGGTGCCAAGGGCTTCGTGATCTGCGCACCGGACGTGCGCCTCGGACCGGCAATCAAGGCGCGTGCCGACCGCTACAAGATGAAGTTCGTGACGGTTGACGACCAGCTCGTCGACTCGTCGGGCAAGCCGCTGCAAGGCGTGCCGCACCTGGGCATGTCTGCGTTCAAGATCGGCAACCAGGTCGGTCAGGCGATCTCCGACGAGATGAAGCGCCGCGGTTGGAAGCCCGAGGAAGTCGGTGCGATCCGGATTTCGGACTACGAACTGCCGACGGCCAAGCTGCGCACGGACGGCGCAACGGAAACGCTGCTCAAGAACGGCTTCAAGAAGGACAACATCTTCGACGCGCCGCAAAAGACGACCGATGACGAAGGCGGCTTCACGGCAGCCTCGCCCGTGCTCTCGAAGCACCCCGAGATCAAGAAGTGGGTGATCTTCGCGCTGAACGAGGAATCGGTCCTCGGCGGCGTGCGTGCCACCGAGCAGGTCCATATTGCCTCGCAAGACGTGATCGGCGTGGGCATCAACGGTGCAGGCGAAGCGTTCGCCGAGTTCCAGAAGACCAAGCCGACGGGCTTCTACGGCACGATCGCGGTCAGCTCGACGAACCACGGCAAGGACAGCACGCAGAACCTCGTCGACTGGATCAAGAACGGCAAGCAACCGCCGGCCGATACGCAAACGACCGGCAAGCTCATGACGCGTGACAACTGGCAGCAAGTGCGCGCCGAACTGGGGATTTAAGGCTTAAGCATGCGTGACGCGAACGACATCGTCGAAGCGGCGCGCGCGGCGCCCGGAGCATC
>CBJMQH010000681.1:0-2567 GCA_966431825.1 uncultured Trinickia sp. | reverse complement strand
CCACGCACGCAGTGCGCAGTCGATGTCTGGACAGCAAACTATTCGATATATATTGATTTTTAGAATCAAGATTGATCGACTTCGATGCTGATTCTAGACTCCATCGCACCGCCACTCCTTGGGCATTGCGAACATGACTCCTTTGACGGCACTCGAACATCTGTGGTCGCTCGCTGCATGCGATCCTTCGGCGCTCGACGATATCGCGCTGACGGGCGACGATCCCGCATTGCCTTCGGTTTACCGTGTCGGAGCGCTGGCTGCATCGACGATCGGTGCCGCGGCGCTCGCGGCGGCGCAATGTCATCGGCTGCGCACGGGACGCGCTCAGCGCGTGGGCCTCACGGTGCGGCGGGCGCTGGCCGCCTTCCGCAGCGAACGCTACCTGCGTATCGGCGACGGTCACGCCCCGGAGCTGCGCGATCCGCTGATGGGCTTCTACGAGACGCGCGACGGGCAGTGGATTCAGCTGCACACGAATTTCCCTCATCACCGCGCAGGCGTCGTGCGTTTGCTCGGATGCGCCGATGACCTCGAATCCGTGACGGCCGCGATACGCGAATGGGACGGCGCTGCACTCGATGCGGCGTTGGCCGATTCCGGGTTGTGTGCGGCGCTGATCCGTTCGCCGCAGGCATGGTCGCTCCTCGAGCAGGCCCAAGCGATCGCCGCGCTGCCTTTGTTCGAAATCGAACGGATCGGCGATGCTCCGCCGATGCCGATCGGCACGGCACAAAGTGATTCAGAAGTGAGACGTCCGCTTGCAGGCACACGTGTGCTCGACCTCACGCGGATCATCGCGGGGCCCGTGGCCGGACGTACGCTCGCGCAGCATGGCGCCGACGTGCTGCTCATCAACGGACCGCATTTGCCGAACGTAGCTCCGCTCGCGATCGACAACGGGCGGGGCAAACGCTCCGCCCTGCTGGACCTGCGCACGGACGAGGGGCGCGAGGCGCTGCACGCGCTCGCGGCTGATGCCGATGTCTTCCTGCAGGCCTACCGACCTCGCGCACTTGCCTCGCATGGGTTCGCGCCCGAGGACCTTGCCCGCACGAAGCCCGGTGTCGTCTATGTCTCGATCAGCGCGTACGGACACCAGGGCCCGTGGTCAGGGCGGCGCGGCTTCGACAGCCTCGTGCAGTCGGCGAGCGGCATCGCGTGGACCGAGCGCGAGGCCGCGGGCACCGTACGCCCGAAGCATTTGCCGTGTCAGGCGCTCGACCATGCGACGGGGTACCTGGCCGCCTTTGGTGCGATGGTCGCGTTGATGCGTCGTGCCAGAGAAGGGGGCAGTTGGCACGTACGGCTCTCGCTCGCGCAAACGGGACACTGGCTCGAGTCCTTCGGGCGCGTCGAGCACGGTTGGCGGATGCGCGACGTGGGACCGGATGACGTGCGCGATTGCATGCAGACGATCGATTCGCCGTTCGGCAAAGTGTTGGCGGTGGCGCCGGCCGAAATGATGTCCGAGACGATGCCGCGGTTCGATCTGCCGCCGGTGCCGATCGGCTCCGATGCGCCGCGCTGGCGCTGAGGCGCCGTGCTACTTGCGCAGTTCGGCGACGAAATCGTAGTAGTCGTTGCGGCAGTAGGTGTCGGTCAGCTCGATGGCACGCTGATCGGCCGTGTAGCCGATGCGCGTGATCAGCAGCAATGCGTGATTCGGTGCGATGCCCATCTGGGCGGCGATTTCGTCGCTCGCGTTGACGGCGCGAAAGTGCTGTAGCGCACGGACGATGGCGAGGCCGCGTGCGTCCAGATAGGTGTACAGCGAATCGCCGATCGCGTCGGGATCGGGGATGACCGATGCGGGTAGCGTCGAGTTCTCGACAGCCATCACGATGCCGTTGGCAAGCCGCAGGCGCTTCAGACGCGTGACGGCCGCTGCCGGTGAGAGGCCGAGCTGGATGACTTCGTCGCGGCTTGCCGGCTGGATTTCGCGCGAGAGCCATTTCGAGCTTGGCGTGAAACCGCGCCGCCGCAGCATCTCGCTGAAACTTGTGAGGCGGGAGAGCGGGTCGTCGTAGCGCGGCGTGATGAAGCTGCCGGCGCCTTGCGTGCGACGGATGAGCCCCTGCTCGACGAGCAGTGCGATGGCCTTGCGGGCTGTGATGCGCGATACGCCGAGCGCGTCGGACAGCACGCGTTCGGACGGCAGGGCCTCACCCGCGTTCCAGCGGCTTTCATGGATCGCTTGCCCGAGCTTGCGGGCGAGTTGCAGATAGAGCGGCGTATCGTTGTCGGGGTCCGGGCGCAGGTCGCGCCAGCGGTCTTCCGAAGAGGCATTCATAAATTTCTTGCGGGCGTGAGGCTAGCGGCAATTCTATGTCATCGCGGTGCTGCTGTACGCCCGTTGTGGCACTGATAGCGTAATTTGAGGCGGCAGTACATGTGGGAGGAGCGCCGACGCGCAAGGCGCCGCCGGAAATGCAGCAGGGCGCGTCCCGGGGTTATCCGTGCGCGCCCTGCATGGCTTGGCTATGACCTGCAATACTTAATGGCCGTGTCCGCCGCCGTTGCCGCCGTTGCCGCCGTTGCCGCCGTTGCCGCCGTTGCCGCCGTTG
>CBJMQH010000680.1:0-2568 GCA_966431825.1 uncultured Trinickia sp. | reverse complement strand
ATGGCGAACGAAAGCCGTGCGGCGAGATACGGCAGCTTGATCACGTCGAAGCCTGTCGCGACATGCGTCAATAGGTCATGCAGCCGCTGTGCTGTGGGCTCGCGCAGGAATGGCTCGATGTGGGACAGCTCGCGGAACCACGGACGAGGGTCTTGCTTGATGAGTGTGGCGAGCGTCTGCAACGTCTCGCCGCGCGCGCCGCTATAAACGGAGACCGTGTCGGTAAAGAGGTCGTACAGCGAATGCCCGGTGCGCTTGGACTCGCGCAGGAGCGAGGCGGGCGGACAGTCCACAAGTGCGCGCGCGAATTCGGAGTCGAAATGGCGGCCGTAGAGGTTGTCGTGCAACTGCGCCGTCGAGTGTTCGATGCCGACTTGTGCGTGCAATTCGTGAAGGAGTGCCGATATGTCCGGTGCGTCGTGAAAGCCGGTGCGCGCCTGCTCGATCAGCGCTTTGACCTCGGCTGCGCCAACGCGCCCCGACATCCAGAGCGCGCGCGCCGAATCGGCGAGGCCGGTGGGCGCCGCGTCCCCGAGTTTGACGGCGAGATGCAGTAGCTGCGTCAGGCAGTCGCGCGGCGTGCGGCCGGCTTCGCGCGGGTGCGGCGAGCGCGTAGCGTGAAGCGGCGCGATCTGGGCGGCCTCGAGCCGTGCCGCGGCCGATTGCGACAGAGGGCGCTTGAAGCGGACGATTCTCCCGAAGCCGTCGAACTCGATGCGATGCAGATAGCGGGTCGCCGTCGGCGGCGCGATCGTCGCACCAATCAGACGTTGGGTTGTCGCTGCGTCGGCAAGCGCCGCCCGGCGCGCCAGGCTCCGGGCAAAGGCAGCGAGCCCGCGCGCCCCGTGCCGCCCTGACGCACCCTGTGTATCGGCGTGCTGCGCATGGGTGCCAGGGGGAACGAGGCTCGTCGATGCATGGCTCGCGGGCGTAGCGGCCACGTACGTGCCGTTGTAGTGTCCGCCGGCGTGTGCGCCCCGCTCGCTCGACGGCGAGGCGGTTCCGGAGGGGGTGTCGGAGAGCGCGTCGGAATGGTGACTCGCGCCCGTCGATTCAATCTTCGTCATGGGCTAGATCTGGGGTTGCATGCGTCGCGTAAGTTCGCCCAGCACCTCGGGCGTCATCGGTCCGCGATGGACACGCGTGTCGTTGCCGAGGACGGTGCGCTGGAACGTTTCCCAGGTCCTGCCGAGCCGGCTTTGGTCCGCGGTTTTCACGTGTTTGGCTTCGAGTTCGTCGAAGCCGAGGGCTCGGCACGATTGAGCGTCGACGGGCGTACGCGTATGAAGGTGCAGGTAGAGCGGCGGTGTGGCGTTGCCGTCCGAAGTGGGGCGCAGCCGGATTTCGGCTTCGAACGTCGTTCCCTTGTTCGGATCGGCCGCATCGAAGGGCGGCAGGACGCGAAGTGAGGAGACCGAAGCGACGGCACCGGCGCCCAGCAGCTTCTCGACATGCACGGCCTTCGGGAACAGATAGCGCTTCGTCGCGTCGAGTTCGATCGTATCGATCTGGGCCAGTACCGCGTCGATGCCGGCGATGCGCGCATCGAGCGCGCGATGCAACTGCGCTTGCGCGTCGTCGCCGCTGGTGGGCGCCGCACCGAGCGCGTCCTTTGTGCGCTGCCATTGGGCGCGGTTGCCGAACCAGCTCGAAACCGAGTCGCGCATCATGTTGGCGAACGTCAGCGGGTTGCTCGCCGGGTCGGCCATCAGTTCGAGCGCGGCGGTGTCCTTGTTCAACCGCTTGCCGAGGGCGAGAAATGCCCGCGCGCTGGCTTCGGGCAACGCCGTGGGTTCCGCGAACGTGCGCAAGCGTTTCTGTGCGGCAATGGTCGCTTCGGATGGCGCAACGCTCGGCGTGCGCGAGGTGCCGCTTGTTGGCGCACCGGCCTGCGGTCCTCTCGCGCTTGGGCCGGGACGCGAGCGCGACTTGCCGGTGCGCCGGGCGCGCGACGGCTGCGCGCGCGGTGTGGGAAGCGTCACCGCCCAGTCGTCGTGTCGAGCGCTCGCCTGATCGGTGGATGCGTCGGCCGCGCTCGCTTGCTTATCCTCGGAGCGGCGCACCAGTTGCCCGCCGATCGTCGTCATCGTGGCGCGGTCCGCGATTTGATCGGGCAGCTTCGGCTGCGACCGGATCGCCTCCAGCGTCCGCAACAGCGAACCCAAGGCGCCGGCGATGTCGAGCAGGAGCGCATCGCGCTCGGGAACGGCGTGCTGTGCCTGCTCGCTCGCCTGCAGGCAAAAATAGTCGGCGTGTCCGTCGAGGTTCTCGATATACGCCTGCAACCACTGCTTCTCGTCGGCCGAGACCGTCGCGCGCGGGTCCTGGTGCCTGTCCGTGATTCGGTCGAGCGTTTCGGCTTCTTCTTTGTCGAATGCCTGCACCATCGCGAGCGTGCGCCTCAGCACGTTCGAATCCAAGACGTAGCGCGCGATTCGCGCGATATGGGTTTTCACGCGTTCCTGGTCGATCTGCATCACGATGTCGTGTCCGCTCGCGATGCCGATCGCTGCCGTATCGAGCGTCAGCCGAATCTTTTCCGCATTGCCAGGCACGTTGGGCCCGAAG
>CBJMQH010000679.1:0-2575 GCA_966431825.1 uncultured Trinickia sp. | reverse complement strand
TCGTGCTACCCGATGCCGATCTGCCGCGTGCCGTCTCGCTGGGCGTTGCAGCCGCCTTTCGGAACATGGGGCAGTCGTGCAGTGCGCCGACGCGGATGATCGTGCCGCGCAGCGTGTTGCGGCAGGTCGAAGCGTTGGCTGTCGCGGCAACGGAACGGATGATCGTCGGTGATCCGTTCGCCGACGCGACGACACACGGTCCGTTGGCCAATCGTGCACAGTTCGGCCGGGTGCAGGAGATGATCGATGTCGGCATCGACGAACGGGCTCTGTTGCTCGTCGGCGGACCAGGAAGGCCGGCCGGCCTCAGCAGAGGCTTCTACGCACAGCCGACAATCTTTTCCGAAGTGGGTACGAGGATGAGGATTGCTCAGGAGGAGATCTTCGGTCCGGTCCTTGTCATCGTTCCCTACGAATCGCTCGAAGAAGCGATCGCTATCGCGAACGACACGGTTTATGGGCTCGGCGCGCATGTTCAAGGCGCCGACAAGGCGCTGTTGCACGGGGTCGCAGCGCGCATTCGTTCGGGCCAGGTGCATCTGAACTATCCCGCTTGGGACCCGCAAGCGCCATTCGGCGGGTACAAGCAGTCCGGCAATGGTCGAGAGTACGGGATCGAGGGCATGGAAGAGTACATGGAAGTAAAGTCGATCCTTGGGTTTTACGATTGAAACAGCTCTTCGGCTGTCATCCGTTTGCGGCCGGCGAATTCGATGCCTTCATGGCAACTGACCGCGACGTCTGATTCGCTTGATACAGATCTCGAGCAGATCCAGCGATTCTGTCAGCGCCTCGCAGTCCATATGCCCATATCCGAGCAAAAAGCCGCGCGGATCGGGTTCCAGCATCGTGAAATCGCGAACATCGTCGAACACGACGCCCTTCGATCGCAGGGCGGCTCGCAGACCACGGTCGAACGCGTCGTTCGCTCCTGACACGACCACATGCAGGCCTCCCTCGTCGCCGCCTAGGGTGACCAGGTCCGCGTATGGGGTCAACCGTTCGCGTATGGCATCGCGCATCGCCCCATAGTGCCGCCGCACCCTGCGCAAATGCCGATCCAATTCGCCCGATACGAGCAACGTTTCGACGATCTTCTGCACGGGCCACGAAACATGCGTGCGCTCGCGCTCGACGCGCGCAACCAGCGCGGCGGCTGCGCACGGCGGGGCGACGATGAACCCGAGCCTGAGGGAAGGGCTGACCGCCTTCGCGAACGTATTGAGCAGCAGCGTGCTTTCCGGCGCATGGCTGAAAATCGGCGGATGATTCGTTCCTGCGTAGTGGAACTCGCAATCGTATTCGTTCTCTATCAGCAGCATCCCGCGCGTGCGCGCCAGTTCGACGAGTGCCCGGCGTCTTGGCCCCGACAGACGTCCCCCCATCGGGTACTGATGGGCCGGGGTGATATGAACGAGGGCAGGGACGGCGTCGTCTTCGGCAATCCGATCGACGACCACGCCTTCAGCGTCCACCGGCACGTAGCGCAACGACGCGCCCGATCGCAGGAATGCCGATGTAGCCCCGGCGTAGCCCGGATCCTCTGTTGCGCACAACTCGCCGCTACGCAGCAGCGCCTGCGCGACCAGCTGAAGCGCGTGGCCGGTGCCGTGCGTAATGACGATCTGATCGGGATCGACGTTGACCGATCGGTGTTCGAATAGCCATTCAGCGATCGCGCGCCTGAGCCCCGGCTCCCCGGCGGGATCGCCATAGCCCTCTGGCGGCAACTTCCGTCCTGCTTCGCGGCAGGCATTGCGCCATACATCGAGCGGCAAGCTCCGGGCGCTCGACTGTCCGGGACGCCAGTCGAGGCGCGTACTCGCCGCTCGCTCAGGTGCGGCTTGTGCATCGGCGGGCATACGCCGCAGCAGCGATGGCGTCCAACGCGCGCCCATCGCGGCCCCGCGAGTTGCCGGTACGTTTGCGACGACAAATGTGCCGTGACGCCCGCGCCCATCAAGAATGCCCTCTGCGATCAACTCATCATAGGCGTCGACGACGCAGTTACGCGCCACTGCCAGTTGGGCAGAAAGGTCACGGCTGGGCGGCAACCGCGCGTGGGCCGGCAGCGCGTGACTGACGATCTTTTCGCGCAGTTGCCGTGCAATTTGCCTGGAAATCGGCACGCCCGAGTCTCGGTCGAGTTCGAGGGCGATCAGCGCCGGCAGCGCCTGCCTGGATGGACGGTTCGCAACCATAAATGATCCAAACTGATTCGACTTTGGTTCTTGAAAATGCGTTGTAAATAGACAAAATTTACGAACCAACAATATCACGGGATCGCCATGCGCATCCGCATCATCACGGACGACTTAACACATTGACCGGGGCAGAACCATGAAGCACAAACCGATAGCCATCACGATGGGGGACGCCGCGGGCATCGGGCCGGAGATCATCGTCAAGACATTTGCCAACGCCGCGTTCATCGCCGAGCACCCGTCGTTCGTGATCGGTGATACAGGTGTGTTACGTCGTCAAGCCACGGCACTCCGCCTGGATCTGGCGATACGACAAGTCACGTCAGTCGCCGAAATCGCACCGCAGCCGGGCGTGCTTGAGGTCTTGCCGG